>JAISPZ010000117.1 GCA_031274555.1 Bacteroidales bacterium
GCTGAAATCTTTTTAATTATTATGTGTAGTAATCAAGTGAAAAAGCAGTGTTAATTCAATGAATATTAATCGAATAGTTCCGATTACTTTACATAATCATATACTATACATAAAAGGGATTATGTGTAGCTACACATAATCCTTTGAACGATAAATGTTCAGTATATGGCAGTGCGAACAGAGCACGTAAAACAGCCGTAACCCACCAATCTTTTTCAACTGCGACTGAAGGTAACGCTTTTCTTGATGCTACTTCGATAAAGGCATTTATTCTTGTCTGCTTCGGTAGTACTATGAAATTATCGCTGTTCATTGTTTTTGAGTTTTTCGAGCGGATACCTTATTATTTCCTTAATCCAAGCTGGAGCTATACGTAAGTCATGTTCCAAACAGACTTTTTTTTCTTGCAATAAAATATTTTGTATTTGTTCAACCTCTGCCCGAATAACATTGTCTTTACCGATACTTTTCAACGCTTGTATAGCTAATCGGCTTATTTTTCCAATTGCAGCCACATTTTTGGGCGAAGTCCTAATAAATGAAATCGTATAATTGCCGATTTTTATCTTGCGTGCCGAACCGTCCGTAAGGTAAACAATTTTCATCGGTACTTGCGTGGAAAGTCCCAATCTGTTCATTGCGTACGCACCTGTGGGAACTATTCTTGCCTTATCCCGTCTTGCAATAGCGTCTGCAATATTTTCTATTTGGGGAGTAACTTTTCCAATGACCTTATCTATTTGCGGACGGACAAAAATACCCAAAGAAACCCTATCAATCTCGCCTTTTTCAACTAAACGGTTCAGAGTTCTCCTTATAGTTTCGGGATTGCCGAAAGAAGAAAAATTATCACTAAAAAAAAGCGAACCCCTCTTGGCTTTTTTTATTCTTGTAAGTATTTTATTTTCAATAGTATTCGTCATTTAATCTGCGTTTTATTGTCCTGAAAATTGCATATATTCGGGACAAATTTTATTCTGCAAAAGTACGAATTATTTCTGAATTAACATAACTCACAACCTTTCCCCAACGCACAGCCCTGTCAGTAGCGACACGCCTGCGCCACAGCCCTCTTCAAGGGCATCGAAGCCCTCAAGACCCGCACCAATAACGTAAAGATTTTCGAGCAACGTTCCGTTTTTAATCGCTTTGAAATTATTGTCAGTGCGAATACCGAACTTCATATAAGGTTGAGGGTCTAATACTTTTTTTGAAAACCACTGTTCCCTTTCAGGCAGCAAAGACACAGTAAGAGCAGAAGACACACCATCAAAAGAAGACACACCGTCAAAAGAAGACACACCACCAAAAGAAATATCCAAATCAAAAATACTTTCTTTGACAGTGTCCAATGTAGATTTCAATCCCTTGCTGAAAAAACCGCCTGTTGCAAGCACAAATTTATCGGCAAAAACAGCACCGTCTGCATACTGTACGCCCTCAACTTTCTGTCCGTTGAGAGTTGAACCGATGACTTCCTTATTTTCAATTAAAGTACCACCCGCCGTCAAAAACGCTTTCTTGAGAGTGTTTGCAATCGCTATACCGGGCACAGACGGAGGCATGGTTGCAATCATATACAAAGGCTTTTTCACCTTGCTTTTCAGGACATCAAAAAGACCAATCAAAGCAGGTATAAGTATAACTTCGCTTTTTGATTTTTGCCTGTTGATTATTTTTGCAAGTGTTGATATATTTCTGTCGAAAAGCTCCGCCATATTTACCGAACGCATTTCGACAGGAGATCTTTTTCTGCGCAGAGAAGAAGAAAGTCCACGCCCAACGAGAAGCGAAAAAGGAGTTCTTCCAAGTGGTTTTTTGTCTTTAAGATAAAAGGTGAATTTTTCTGTTGTGACACATTTGCCGTTTAACTGTTCTGCAACAAATGTCGGATAAAAATCCAAAAGTCCTGCGGGAGAAAAAATTGCTGCACTTTTGAACGGCAGAACATTTTCATTTTCTAATGTGAGAAGTCCTTGAGCCGAGAGCCACGTCTTTGCAAAATTACCGACAGGAGTAACCCTATAGTGGGGCTTTTTATAACCCCCATTCATTGATACCCCCGCCATATTCAGAAAATTTTCCGCACGCCACACGTGCGACTCAAAATTTTCTTCAGCAGCACAAAGTTTTTTATACGGATGATTGGCAGGCAATCCGTTCACCGCTGCAAGCAATTCCCCGTCCGACAGTCCACCAAGCAAATCAAAAGACCCTGACGAAAAAGAAAGTGCCGACTCCCCTGTCGAAATAATTGCACACCGCTTGCCTTTTTTGGCAGCAACAATACCACAACTAAGACCCGCAAGCCCCCCGCCAATAATTACTATATCAAAATTCTGTTTCATCATTTAATATAAAATCCCCTTCCACATATAAATCCCCTTCCACATATAAATCCCCAAAGCCCAAAACACACCCAAAAACACACCCAAAAACACACCCAAAACAAAACACACCCACAAACAAATCCCCCCCCCCTACTGCTCAAACCCGCAAAGCCCCTTATAAACCCACGAAGTATATTCACTTTCGGCAAGCGCATCGCCAAACGCTATAGGCGCAACACCTTTCCACCGTTCCTGCAAAAAACTCACGACCTCATCTCTCCTACACCCCAAAAGACCCGCCGCACGACATATACAAATCTCACCCTGACACTGTCCCATCCCCACCCTTGTCCGCCTGCGCAAATCCATAAGCGTTGATATATTCAATTCCTTTTGAGCATACAGAACCTCACCCGCAGTAACATTCTCACATTCGCAAAGCAAACTGTACGCCTCCGCTTTCTGCACCGCCACACGCTTCCTGCCTTTCCATATAGAAGACATAAAATTAAAAATCGAAAAAGCCCTGCCACCATATCTACGTATAAGACTTTTCCTCAGCACAGACGAAAAAGCGAACATCTTTTTACCCGCCATATCAACATCGTCCCGCGACCCCGGCAAAGCCACCTCTGCTGTCCGGCACACCCCACAAACCCCAAGTTTACGACATATAAGATCAGTCGTCCACTCCGCCATAAGGCGATAAGTCATCATCTTACCACCAGTAATGGTGATATAACCATCAAGCCCATCCCTCTCCGCATGGTCAAACAGCGCAATCCCCCTGCTGATACCACGTCCGTCATTATCCATACCATCCACAACAAGCGGACGAACCCCCGCATAAGCCCTCAAAATACGCGTATTCGCAAGAACAGGCGCAAGTTTTTCCCCCTCACTTATAAGCGTTTTAACTTCATCCGCCGTCACGCCCAACTTATCTATACAGTCAAAAGAAATATTTGTAGAAGTAGTTCCGATAAGCGAAATATTTTCACTCGGAACGAGAATATCAGCATTACCGGGCTTTCTGCAACGGTTCAGCACCATTCTGTTAGGACGACTTCCATAGACAAGCATCGCACCCTTATTCGGCTGCATCGTAACCGAAACACCCGCCATTGCAGCAATCTTCTGCCCCCAGATACCAACAGCATTCACCACAACAGGAGCATAATAACGACAGGACGACTTCGTCTTATGAGAAAAAACCTCAACGCCGACAACACGCGTCTGCTCCCTTATGATATTCGTAACCTCATTGTACGTAAGAATAGTCGCACCAAGCTCTTTGGCATCAATCATATTTGCAGCACTAAGGCGAAACGGATCTATTGCGGAGTCGGGAACTTCCACCGCCGACAACATTGCAGGATTTGCAGAATGTTCACGCCTCAACGCCTCTTTGCGCGACAAAACCTCCACAGGGATACCCGCAACGCCACACGCCTCTACAAATTTTTTTTGAAAATCCAGCCCATCTTCGGGCAGAGTAAGAAAAAGCCCCCCAGTATCCTCTATACAATGCTTGGCGATACGCCGCAGGATACGGTTTTCCTCAATACACTCCTTAGCAGACGCAGGATCAGTAACCGCATACCTCGCCCCACTGTGAAGCAACCCATGATTACTGCCTGTCGCACCTGTTGCAATATCAAACCGCTCTATGAGAAGCACGCGAAGCCCTCTCATAGCGCAGTCCCTTGCGGTACCAAGACCTGTGATACCGCCACCGATAATAATTACATCAAAACATTCTACCACGACTTACGCAGCCTTGTGTACCAACTTAATCAACCCCTTACCAGCTTCTATAGCCTTCTCGTTATCAGGGATCATACCATGATGACGCGCTGGCAGCGACTTCTCAAGTCCTTTACGAATATATTCAGGTTGCACGAGCGGCTTCACTTTAAGGTATCCGCCAAGAACAACCATATTAAAAACCTTTGCCATCCCCATAGCAGCCGCATGTTCACTCGCCTCAATCGTGTAAATATCAATATCCGTGCGAGTTGGCTTGTTAATAATACCATTCGGGTCATAGATAAGAATACCACCCGGCTTCACACTACTTTCAAACTTATCCAACGACTGCTGGTTCAATATAATCGCAGTGTCAAAACGATTGATAACAGGCGATGAGATACGTTCATCACTGATAATCACAGACACATTTGCCGTTCCACCGCGCATTTCAGGACCATACGACGGCATCCACGCAACCTCCTTATCCTCCATCACGCCCGAATACGCAAGAATTTTCCCCATCGAAAGAACACCCTGTCCTCCGAAACCCGCAATAATAATTTCTTCTGTCATAATTTTTTATTTTTTGGCATTCCCTTTTTCGCCCCAAGGCGAAAAAGGTCGGGCTGTCGCTCATATCTTTTTGCACACTTTACAATCGACACATAATCACAAAACTCAAACACCCTCACAATCCCCACTGCCTGCAAAAAGGATATCCGCTCCATCCCTAATGCAACCATCATTTTTCAACCATATTACCGTCCACCTTAATATCCCCTATCGGATACACAGGAAACAAATTTTCCTCCATCCACTTATTCGCATCGTTGGGCGTCTTCTTCCACCCCGAGTTACAGTTCGACACCACTTCAATAAAGGTAATACCCTTCTTCGCCGCTTGAGCCTCAAAACCCTTTTGGATTGCCCTTTTAAGACGGCGCACAGCAACAGGAGTATGCACCGAATGACGCGAACAGTTGTAAACGCCCGCAAGCGGAGCAACCATTTCCGTTATTTTAAGCGGATAGCCCATACGCGCAACATCCCTGCCATAAGGCGAAGTAGAAGAAGGCATATTTGCAAGCGTTGTCGGAGCCATTTGTCCGCCTGTCATACCATAAATAGCGTTATTGATAAAGATCATAACAATATCCTCGCCACGATTGCAGCAGTGAATTGTTTCGGCAGTGCCGATAGCAGCCAAGTCGCCGTCACCCTGATACGTAAACACGTATTTGTCAGGTTGCAGACGTTTGATTGCAGTTCCGAGTGCAGGTGCACGTCCGTGCGCCGCCTGCTGCATATCAACATTCATAAAGTCGTACGCCAAAACAGCACAACCCACAGGCGCAATGCCAATTGTTTTATCCTGAATATTCATCTGATCAACTACTTCCATAATCATCCGATGAACTACACCGTGACCACATCCAGGGCAATAACTAAGCGTTTTGTCGGTCATCAGCTTGGTTTTTGTGTAAACCAAATTTTCCGGTTTTACTATACTCATAATCTTACTTCTTTATTAATTTACTCTTTACCGCTTCAAGAACTTCTTCAGGAGTTGGGATCATTCCACCGACACGACCATAGAACTGCACTTCGAGTGCGCCGCCGACTGCGAGTTGAACATCTTCAACCATCTGTCCCAAGGAATATTCCACCGACATCATTCCTTTCACTCTCTGTCCGAGGGCGCGTATCTGCTTCTTCGGAAACGGAAAGAGCGTAATCGGGCGAAACACACCTAATTTAATTCCTTCTGCTCTTGCCAAATCAACAACTTTTTGGCAAATACGTGCCGCAGAGCCGTACGCAACGACTACATATTCCGCGTCATCACATTTAATTTCCTCATAACGAACTTCATTCTTCTCAATCTCGTTATATTTAGCTTCGAGTTTATAAACATGCTGTTCCTGCTTGGCAGGGTCAAGGTCAAGCGAAGTGATAATATTACGTTCGCGGTCAGGAGTTTTTCCTGTCGTAGCCCAAGGAGTATTTTTAATAATTTCCGCTTCAGTCCAGCGCGGACGTTCTTCGGGAAGAATTACTTTTTCCATCAGCTGCCCTATCACGCCGTCCGAGAGAATGAGAGTAGCGATACGATACTTAAATGCAAGGTCAAATCCGAGCGAAACAAAGTCAGCCATTTCCTGCACACTCGCAGGGGCAAGAACTATCATGCGATAGTCGCCATGTCCGCCACCTTTTACACTCTGAAAGTAGTCTGCCTGCGAGGGCTGAATAGTTCCAAGACCCGGACCGCCACGTGCAACATTAAGAATTAAACAGGGCAGTTCCGCGCCTGCAATGTAGGAAATACCCTCTTGTTTGAGCGACATACCGGGACTTGACGAAGATGTCATCACGCGCTTGCCGCAGCCTGCCCCACCATATACCATATTGATAGCAGAAACCTCGCTCTCGGCTTGTAAAACGACCATTCCTGTACGTTTTAGTTCAGGGTCTTCTTTCATAAGATACTCCATCACTTCCGACTGCGGGGTAATAGGATAACCGAAATAGCCGTCGCATCCAGAGCGTATGACCGCTTCTGCAAATGCTTCGTTGCCTTTCATTAATTTCACTTCTTCCATAACTTTATTTATGTATTTTTATTATTCAACCTTAGCTCTGTAAACGGAAATAACTCCATCAGGACATACAACGCCGCAGTTTGTGCAACCTGTGCAATCACCGTTTATTGTGACGGCATAACGATACCCTTTATTGTTAAGATCGTTAGACATACCGATACTGTTTACCGGACATACCGTAGTGCAAATTTCGCAACCTTTACAACGATCTTTATCCACAACAATTTCTCCTTTAACTTTTGCCATAATATATAAAATAATTTAAATTTAAAAGAAAGAGGGCTGTACCAAGTAAAGCCCCCTTTCTACAATACGCATCATAATTTTCAATTGACATTATCCGCAACGACAGAGCACCAGCCCTGTCTAAAACATCTGTCAAAACACCTCTCGCTAACGGGCGACAAAAAAACACGTCCCCCTGTCAAAAAACCGCCACTTATACAGACGGAAAACACACCAACCCTGTCAAATACCGCCACCTCTCTGGCAGCGAAAAACACCACTTAACCCTGTCAAAACCGCCACCTCTCTGGCAGCGGAAAACACCACTTAACCCTGTCAAAAAACCGCCACCTGTATGGCAGCAAAGCGACTATTTATCCTATCTGATTAAGAAAGGCATAAGCAACATCAGCACTTCCTCTTTCGGGTCGCCGCCAATAGGAATAATCAAACCTGCGCGAGTGGGGTCGGACATCTCAATGCTTACTTCCTCACTGCCGACATTTTTAAGCATTTCCAACAACGATTTGGCATTAAATCCTATAACCATCTCTTCCCCCTCGTAGTGACAAGGTAAATTCTCCTTTGCCTTACGTCCTGTATCCGCATCTTCAGTCTGAATTTCGAGCAACGTTTCGTGCAAATTCATCTGAATTGTCGGAGTGGCATCATTTCCGAAGAGAGCAATACGCTGAACAGCATTAAGAAGTGCAACTTTATCTATCGTAAGTTTATTCGGATTTTCCTTAGGGATAACGGCATCATAATTCGGATATTTTCCGTCTATAAGGCGACAGGCAATCATAAATTTGTCAAATGTGAAGAACACATTTTTATCATTGTAGCTAAGTTTTACCTTATTGCCACCCTCTTTATCTTCCGCTTCCGCCTGCTCATCGGCACCACGCTTTGCTTCGTTACCCTTGCCACCAAGTATGCTCTTCACGAGCATTCCCGACTTACGCGGAACGATAAACCCAACCTTATTTTGAGGATTTACATCCATACGGCTGTAGCGAACAAGTTTTTGTGCGTCCGTGCCGACAAAAATAACGTGGTCGCCACGAAAGTCAAAATAGATACCCGCCATTGTGGGGCGGAAAGTATCACCTATTGCAGTAGCAAAAGCTGTCTTTGAAATTGCGGAAATAAGAATATCCGCATCAATAGACATCGTTGCAGCGTCTGCGCCCTCCTCTGCGAGTATAGGATACGCTTCAGGATTTTCACCGGGCATATCACCCAACATCCTCTGTTCGGAAGATATTGCGAGCCAATAATTCTCCTCATTGACCTCAACAAGAAGCGGCATATCGCCGAATGTTGAAACGATTTCTGTGATGCGCTTCGCAGGAACGGCAACTCTAACATCTCCGCTTGCCTCATCAAGTGTTATTGTCGTGCGAATAGTTGTTTCAAGGTCAGTACCTGTAAGAACAAGCTCTCTCCCTTTAATCTCAAAAAGCACATTCGCAATAATGGGCATACTTTTATTGTCGGAAATAACACTATTTACCGATTGCAAACCCTGCCCAAGTACTCTGCTATTTACTATAAACTTCATCTGTTATTTTATTTTTTTATTATAAATTTAATTCTAATTCCCAATTAATCCCCAACTAAACCCCAACCAAACATCAGCTAATCCCCAACTAAACAGCAACTAATCCCCAACTAAACATCTGGAATTTCCGCCCCCACACCTGCCTTTTGCCCAATCAGTTGCTCTACACTCCTGTAACGGAAAAATTACCAATCGGCAATTCACAGCGCAAATATAATCTTTCCCGCCCGAAATTGCAACTTTTTCCATCCCACCAAACTAACATCTTTTAAACATCGAAATTTTTCAGCACCAAAACAGAGCATTTTTAGACGCAAAACCCCATCAGAATTTTAGGATTACATCGACTGCTGAAAAAACAAAAAGCCGTAGCGAAAATATCAGTCACTACGGCTTTTGTGAATTTACAAAATTGGTTTAGGATAAAGCACCAAGTACCGTTGCCATTAAGACAATGATTAAGATAATTCCTGCAAGGGAAATACCAAGTCCTACAAAGGCAAGTGTTCTCGGTTTTTTGAAGACCCCTATTACAGAGAGGATTAAACCAACGCCCCAGAGTATCCAATTGAATACAGGAAGCCAACATAAAGCCAAAGCTATGATTGCTAAAACCATACCAGCCATGCCTACGCCATTTTTCTTTTTTTCTTGTGTCATACTTTTTTTATTTATGCGAATTTACTCGCGGTTTATTTTTTATTTAACTACTTTAACAGTTTTTCCGTTCACGCAAACAATGTATGTACCAGATGTTAATCCCAACATATTGGCAGTGGTGCTTTTTCCTGTGGCGATTGCGGTGCGTATTAACTGTCCTGTTGTTGAGAACATTTTTATCACATCACCAGATTTTATTTGTGCGCCGTCAATATGCAACTCGTTACCTGTCATTGGATTTGGATAGACCGACAATTTTTGCGACAACGTATTTTCATCTATATTTACAGACATATTTCTCCGAGTAACAAACAGCGTATATGTTGTTGTTGTAGTGCCACTAGGAGCGGTAACGCTGACAAAAAAAGTGTTTATGCCAACATTCAAATCGAATGTTCCATCGCCTGCAATCGTGCCACTACCAAAGGCTTCGGCACTAATAGTAATTTGCTCAACCTGATATGGAACTTCTATTTCGTACATATACGTAGAAACATCAAAGTCAGGCACAGAGCTACCATTAATTCTAAGTGCGCTAAGTTCCGCTCTGTTGTAGCTTAAATCAACTATATGTATGAAATCGCGCCATTGTGCTATTGCTTTATATGTTGCAACACTTGACGTGGGGACGTACAAGTAGCAGTCGCCTCTTTTTACGTTATGAAAGACTAAATCACCTGTGAGCGTTGGTGGAGTGGCTTTTTCTACAATAATGGTACTTAGCCCTGAACAGCCTCGAAATGCTTCCCCCTCAATAGTTGTAATGGATGACGGAATATAAAGCGAAGCAATCTGACTTAAACCAAGAAACGCACCTTTGCCAATAGTTGTAACATAGCTCGGTATAATAAAGTCCTGTTTTCTTTCGCCGCCAACAACATCTCCGTCTTCAATATGCAAAAGTTCAAAAGATAAAAACAATCCTGCGAACATATAGGCGGGGATACGTCTAACATTTACATCAAGTAGAACGGTTTCGATACTTATGCACGTTTTGAAGGCAGGAGCTTCTTCCGAGCCTATCTGCGAACAGTTACTTGCATTAAAACGAATAGTGTTTATCTTGGTACAGTTAGCAAATGCTCCGTTTCCGACTTTTGTTAAGGATACACCAAAATAGAGGTAGTCAAGCTCTAAACAATCCATAAAAGCAGAGTCGCCAATAGTTAATAGCCCTTCCGGGAAAATAAGTGTGGATGGTTTGATGCAACCAAAAAAAGCCTTGTCACCGATAGATGTCAGCGTTGAGGGAAAGGTTATTGCCTTAACTGCTGAATTTGCAAAAACATTGTTCCCAATATGGGTAACTCCTTGTGGAATTACTATTTTTGTGATGGCTCTTTGATATACGTACCAAGGAGTGGCTAAGTCGTTTTCGTAGTCTTCCATTGCACCTGTTCCTGTCAGTGTAAAAACTCCTTCCGTGTTTATATTCCACGAAAATCCACCCGATGCACCACTTGCAGGCAGAGGATAGTTTTCTATTGAAATACAGAAATCCCAATATAGAGAGGACTTATAATTGTCTTCCGCACCAAGCGGGACTATTGCCTTACAACTTGTTTCAGACATAAGAACTGATGACATAGTTGGAGGTGTAAATGATTTCATAAAAAACTGTACGTTGGGTGTACTTGTATATCTGAACGTACTAACAGAGATACTTGTAAGAGTAGCGGGTAAATAGACATTTTTTACATTAGAGCAGGCATAAAAAAGATTATGTCCGAGAGAAGTACACCCTTCTTCTACAATAATTGTTTTTATATTAACGGAGTAGGAGTACCATGGAACACTATTATAAGAATAATCAGTGAGCGTGGCACCTTTTCCACTAACAGTTAGTACGGTATCTTGAATTGTCCAGACAAAATTACCGAAGCTACCGGATTGTGCAAATGCACAAAATGTTGCAAAAACAAATGCAACGCTTAAAAAGATTTTTTTTAGTTTCATATTTTTATTGATTTTAAAATGTTATCGCTATTGGGGTGGGACTGCTGTGTTGAAGAAAGCTCTCGTGGAATGAAGTGGAAGGCTACGGTATATGGAATATAAGACTGCGGCGCAGGCTGCGTTGAAGAAAATTTTCGTGAAATAAAGTGGAAGGCTACGGTATATGGAATATCAGACTGTGGCGCAGGCTGCGTTGAAGAAAATTTTCGTGAAATAAAGTGGAAGACTACGGTATATGGAATATCAGACTGCGGCGCAGGCTGCGTTGAAGAAAATTTTTGTGAAATAAAGTGGAAGACCCTTGTATATGGGCTATAAGAGGTATTAAAGTAAATCCTGTCCTGATGAAAATCGGGGTGGATTAAAATTTTATGGCATATAGTACTCTCTCTCTCTCTCTCTCTCTCTCTCTCTCTCTCTCTCTCTCTCTCTCTCTCTCTCTCTCTCTCTCTACAACCATGCGGGTTTCAGAAGACTGACATCCACAAGTACCTGCTATAAGCGGGCTTGCGGTTAATGTCAAAAACTCAAAAGATAGGTTGTAGTACTGCATTATTGTATTTTCAATTCGCGAGGTTACAAATAATTAACGAGATTTTATCATGACGCGAATTTTAAACCTGCAAATCTACGCAAAATTTTTTAATTTACGCACAAATAACAAAAATCTCACCAGAATTTACATTTCTCTATATGTAAATTGAAAAGTTTCATGTAAATTTGTGGCATGAGAGCGATTAGAATATTTATAAGCAGCGTACAAATCGAATTTGCAAGTGAGAGGGTTGCTCTTTGCAATTACATCTCGAAAATGAGGGTATAAATTCCGAAAGTGAGGGTATAAATTCCGAAAGTGAGGGTATAAATTCCGAAAATGAGGGTATAAATTCCGAAAATGAGGGTATAAATTCCGAAAATGAGGGTATAAATTCCGAAAATGAGGGTATAAATCACGAAAATGAGGGTATAAATCACGAAAATGAGGGTATAAATCACGAAAATGAGGGTATAAATTCCGAAAATGAGGGTATAAATCACGAAAATGAGGGTATAAATTCCGAAAATGAGGGTATAAGTGAGAATATCCAAAAAGGGTTACAGGAAATATGTAATTATATAGAAAATAATCCGTCAGCAAAAACATCCGATATAGAAAATTTGACGGGTAAGAGCAACGCCACTGTGGAACGTTATTTGAAAATTCTGAAAGACAATAATGTAATAGAGTACAGGGGATCTTTGAAGACAGGGGGATATTATTTAAAGTAACAGCGAACGTAATAAATGTTTTGCCACATAAAGAAAACGAGCAGGGCAAACGCATTTAAATTTTAAGCAAGTTAATCAAAAAGCAGTTGCTTCTACTGCAAAATAAGTATATTTGTGAAATACATTTTAACACGTACAGCATTATGGCAACAATAACATTGCAATTTGACGCTAAAAACTCATTAGCAAAAAGTATCATTCAATCAATAAAATCTGCGGGTGTTTTTAATATCATTGAAGAAAAATCCCCGTACAGCAAGCCATTCACAGACAAAATACAAGAAAGTGAAAAACAGTTTGCTCTGGGCGAATACGAAACAATCAAAACATCCGATTTATGGAAGTAGATTACTCTAAAAATGCTTTGAAAGACCGCGATTATTGGAAAGAAAAGGGCACAGAAACTATAAGAAACCGAATATCTAAATTGATTGAGAACATTCAAGAAACGCCGTTTACACTTACAATCTCGCGATTTGGGCACCAAGCTAATGCAAAGATACAACAACACTCTACGAATTGCGGAAAATTTAAAACAATGCAAAAACAAAAAATTATTAACGACCCGCTTCTGGGCTTTTTGACTGTTCCACAGGGGATATTGCTCGAAATCTGTAATCACAAATATTTTCAGCGATTGCGACATATAGTGCAAATGGGGCTTTCCATGTATGTTTATCCGGGTGCAGTTCACACACGTCTTAATCATTCACTCGGATGCCTTATGCTCATGCGGGAGGCAATATCTACTCTTAAAGCAAAAGGTGTCGAGGTGTCCTCTTTGGAAGAAAAAGCTGTTTGTGTCGCTATTTTACTGCACGATATTGGACATGGTCCATTTTCGCACGTGCTCGAAAGGATTATTATACCAACTATGTCGCACGAAGAATTTTCTCTACGCATAATGGAAGAACTTGAGGCTTCGAGTAGCACTGCTTCTGCCGACATTTTGAAAACTGCAATATTGATATTCAAAAACGGGTATCACCGACCATTTCTTCACCAACTAATATCAAGTCAATTAGATATTGACAGGCTCGACTATCTTAACCGCGACAGTTTTTATACAGGCGTGGCAGAGGGTGCGGTCGGCGCACAGCGTATTATACGTATGATGAACGTCAAGGATGACCAGCTTGTTTTAGAAGAAAAGGCAATATATTCTCTCGAAAAATTTATTCTTTCTCGGCGACTGATGTATATGCAAGTATATCTTCATAAAACTTCTCTCGGCGCAGAACGGTTGCTTATAGAAAGCGTGAAACGTGCAAGAAAATTAATGTTGGATGGAGTTCCTGTTTTTGCAAACGAACATCTTCATTTCTTTCTCGAAAATAAATATGACGGTGAGTCACTCGAAACAGTGCTGCAACATTATCTGGCGTTAGACGATAATGATATTTGGACTGCACTCAAAGAATGGTCGAACCATAAAGACAAAATATTAAGCACTTTTTCTAACTCACTATTACAACGCAAACTTTTCAAAAGTGTTTTGCAGGCTGTTCCTTTTGAGGAAAAAATGCTATCGGATTTGCGTTGTCGTTTTGGGGATGAATTTGTCATTACCGAAGAAGTCCCTGTTAAGATATATAAGGCAGGAAGTGGAGGTATTCATATTTTGCAAAAGAGTGGATACGTCACAGACATTACGGAACTGTCGGATTTAATAAACTACGAATTTGCCAATAAGAAAGAATTGAAATATTTGCTCTGCTACCCGAAATAACCGTACAATTACGAATTACGAATTACGAAAACCAACAACCATCACAAGCACAAACAATATGCACAAACAATATGCACAAACAATATGCACAAACAACAACTGCGTCAGCAATAATTCTAAATTCTAAATTCTACATTCTAATCCGCGTCAGCAATAATTGACAATTAACAATTAACAATTGACAATTTACAACTGCGTCAGCAATAATTGACAATTAACAATTAACAATTGACAATTAACAACTGCGTCAGCAATAATTGACAATTAACAATTGACAATTGACAATTTACCAATCACATTCATACGCTTCTCTCTGCGCAAAGCGGCGAATGTCCTGACGTTCGAGGACATCTAAATTAAGCATCAAACATTTCTCGTCTATCACATACGTAGAAGTATCTGTATAACGACCATAATTATGCTCTGTATTCAGACTGTCAGCAGGAATTTCCGGCGAAAAACTAACATAATACCATCCATTAAAATAAAGTTTATCGTCAATGATAGAATACTGTCCCTTTACCAGCTCATCGTACGATTGCATATTATAAACAGTATCCGATGAATAATAACGATAATAAGTCGTTTTAACGAAAGAAAATTCATTATCACAATCCACATCAAGATCATGAATTTTACTGTGATTGATTGTGTCGTAAACACTGGAAATCTCCTCATCCCAGATACCCTTTATAGAAAGAGGTTTTTCTTTTTTGTCGCACGAGAAAAACACGAACGTAAATGAAACAAGCATTAAAAGAAAGTAAAAATTTTTCATACGTTTATAAATTGTTGTTAATAGGTCGTATGGAACTCGCCAATAAACATTTGTCGCGGGTGTCAAACATTTGTCATGCTCGTTTCATACGTATTTATTTTATCATTAAAATCCTTTTGGGCAGTCACAGTTTTTTCTCCTGCGTTGTTTATCGTTATGATGATTATATCCTTTGCTGCCTTTATGACCGCTATGACTACGGATTTCCTTTTGGTGATGTCTATGGTGTCCGTGCGAAACGTGGCGATGTGGCATACAGCCTGTGCCACACAAGCAGCAAACACAAAACACCAACAACACAACAAGTCCGCGTTTTCTCATCTTATAAAGGTACAAAAAATTACGTTGTTAATTGTCAATTGTTAATTGTCAATTGTCAATTATTGCTGACGCAGTTGTTGTTTGTGCATATTGTTTGTGTATGTAATGACTGTCGGTTCTCGTAATTCGTAATTCGTAATTCGTAATTGATTCTATGGGACACAGACCGCCCGGAAACCGATGCTGCCGACGCAGTCGCTCGGGTAGCTGCCGTAGCGGTAGCCCAGCGAACAGCCCGGAGCAGAATTGTTCCAGCAACCGCCACGCCACACGCGGTAAGAGCCCGTAGCAGCAGGCATGCTAACAGGATTTGCATACGGAGTAGCAGAAGCACCTGTGCCACCAGAAACACTTACCAAATTTCCCGCAACACTCAAAGAACCTGTTGAACCTGCCT
>JAISPZ010000119.1 GCA_031274555.1 Bacteroidales bacterium
CTGTACTTTCTTCGATTTTCTCTGTACTTTCTTCGATTTTCTCTGTACTTTCTTCGATTTTCTCTGTACTTTCTTCGATTTTCTCTGTACTTTCTTCGATTTTCTCTGTACTTTCTTCTATTTTCTCTGTACTTTCTTCGATTTTCTCTGTACTTTCTTCGATTTTCTCTGTACTTTCTTCGATTTTCTCTGTACTTTTTACAATAGCATTTTCGGATAGCATGAAAGTAAATTTTGTCTTATCTACGGCACTTTCAAACAGAACATCATTTCCTGTTTGGTTTTTCCATTCGAGCATTTTGTCAAAGCCGTAACCTGCTGCTTCGCAAAGTTTCGCAATACGGAACAATTTTGCTAAAACAGGATTTCTCGGCAATGATTCATCGGCTTTCAAAAGTTGTTCTAATGGTCGTGGCAAAGCACCTGGATTTTCAAATTCAATTCGATTGGTAAAAACTCTTATTCTGGGCTTCATTGGACTAAAATAATCAGTGTGTATCAGCAAATTAACCAATGCTTCACGCAAAGCGTCCATCTCTTTTGTATCTTCATGTCCGATACCCATTTCGCCAATTGTCAGCGAATTATTGGCATAAAGTGTAAGGCGTTGAAACAATGCAAAATAATATTCCCAAAGATTTTCCTGTTCCTGTATGCGAAATGTGTAACGAGGTTCAGCATCTTTATAACTTGTGCCCGGAATTTCCAAATAATCAACTCGAAAATCGTCAATATGGTTGCATATTTCCTCGTTTTTACCCAAAAAAAGCAATCCGCCGTAAGTAAGTTTGCCGTTTTTTACGATATGTAATTTGCTGTTAAAAGTTTCGTTGTTCAATTTATTGTAGTGCAAATTTGGAATCATTCGTTGTAAATAATCGCGAAAATTACTGTATGATTCGGCATTAAGCGAATCTACGTTTGTGCCTTCAACAACTTTCCCCGACATTGTACCAAACTTTTGGTCGCGATACAATGCGTTGATTTCAAATTCGCTCGCCTGATGGTCGCCGCTACCTGTACGGATATATGTGTTTTGTACTCCGTTGAAATACACAGGCTTAATGTCAGAAGACGGAATGTAAAACGCCAAAACATTTTTCTTGTCAATTTTGTAGCGTTTTGCCTGTGGAGACAGCTTGATATTAAATTTTGTTTTGGATCGAAGTGTAGTGAGCATTGTTGATTCTAATTTTTCAACATCGTCAACGCCGACAACTTCAAACTTCTTTTTCTTTTCCGACACGCCAAACACAATCCAACCGCCAGAAGTGTTGGAAAACGCCGAAACCGTTTCCCAAACATCTTTCGGGACATCTGTTTTGGCAGTTTTGACTTCAAAATTGTCCCATTCAATATCTTGCAGTTGTTCCAATAATTGCTGTTTTGTCATACTATTTTTATAATATCTTCCTCTGCCTTCTGCGTCAATTTTACCAAATACTGCTTCATATTATGTTTCCAAACAATTGTTTTTCCAATTGTGGAGTGTATTCTACAACTTTTCCATCTTTTTCCTGTTGTATAGACTGCTCTAACATTGCAAAATATTCGCTTTTGCTCATTCTTGTATCATCTTTGGATAAATCAACAGTAAACTTAATATTCATTGTGGACAACAGATTTTTTAGAAGTGTTCGCTCTTTGTTGGAGCTTGAATATACTGTAATTGTATTCATTTTTTAATTTTCACGTAAAAATAAGAATTTTTTTTATTTTTTTTACTGGTTCGCTTTCAGAGATGTATAAATATTGAATTTTCTCACACTTAATGTGGGTTTATTATACCCAGAAGAAAATCTCGCCAAAGTAGAGCAGTTAGTTTCCTCACTTAAACGTCAGACTGACGCTTAAACCCGCATCTAACGGCATTTTCGATTTAGTATAAAAGTTAGTTCGTGCGTACGGCTCTACCTGCATTGATAGACTTGGGGAAACATCAAATTTGGAAAGGTGCGCATAAACTATCGCATCAATTATATTCAAAAGATAAACAACACCTGCAATTATGATCGAAAGCTCAAAGTTATTTTGATAATAGTTGCGAATATCAAGAAGCGCATTATCGTTATAGCGCGTAAGAGATAGATTTAGGGATGCAGTATCGTGATTGTATCGGGCGTTGAGTTCCTTGTCATATATTCTACGCTCTTTCAGGTTTACATCTAAAAAATACCAAAGAGCTACACCGCCTGCATAAATCACAGGAGGCTTGTAATATTGTCCGTTGTACATCTGCCCAAGACCCGGAACAAAAGCCGAACAAAGAGCGGCTGTCAATGGAGATTTTCTACCACCCTGTTTTTTTAATTTAAACGCACCCGAATTTTTTTCCGCAAAAGAGAGGCGTATTTTTGGGGGCTTAATTATTTCAGACGTAGCGGTAGTTACAGCAAATTTAGTGTCGCTACTGTCAATGGAAACACTCCCGCCTTGAGATATACTATCAACAGAAACACTCTCATCAAGAGCCTCAAAGGTAGCTGCATTACCTGCGGTTTGCGCCACACCTGCACACCAAACAAACAGACACAGACATAAAAAAACAAAGCGCATCATCAGCCTTGAATAAGCGCATCAAGTATTTTTTCAAGTTCTTCCTTAGAAGAAAATCCTACGGAGAGAACTCCCTTACCACCACGACCAACCTTAACGCCAACTTCAACATTGAGCTTTTTAGATAACTCGGCAACTTTATCCTCAAACGGAACTATCGTCTGCTTCTTTGCACCTGCACCCGCCACCGCAGGATGTTTTTTTGCAAGTTTCTCCACCTGCCTCACAGAGAGACTTTTCGTTAAAATCGCCCTTAAAAGCTCCACTTGTTTTTCAGGAGTATCCACACCAAGAATAGCGCGGGCATGTCCCATAGAAATTCTATTTTCGGTAATGGCAAGTTGAACGTCCGCAGGCAAATTCAGAAGTCGCAGATAATTTGAAATAGTCGCCCTGTCCTTACCAACTCTCTTACTTAATTCTTCCTGTGTATATTGACCTGCCTGCTGAATACCTTGATACGAAAGTGCTATATCTAACGCATTAAGGTTTTCACGTTGGATATTTTCGATAAGAGCAAGCTCAAGCATATCCTTATCTTCCGACACCATTCTTATATATGTCGGAATTTCTTTAAGACCTGCTATTTTGGAGGCTCTTAAACGCCGTTCACCCGAAATTAACTGGTAACCGTTTTCAATTTTCCTTACTGTAATGGGCTGAATAATGCCATGCTCTCTGATGGAGTCGGCAAGTTCTGCCAAAGCAACTTCGTCAAAATTTTTTCTCGGTTGGTCGGGATTTTCCGTTATCGAATTTATGTCTATCGTACTTATAGATCCTATAACTTTAGTAAGTTGAGCCTCATCAGCAGAATGTAAAAGCCCCCTGCCACCTCTATTTTCGGTTATCAACTTGCTATCGCCTAACAAAGCGTCAAGCCCCCTTCCCAATCCTGATTGTTTTTTTGCTGCCATACTATCAATTATCCTCTATCTGTTTCTCCTCATTCAAAAAAGCCGTATCGTTATTTCTCTGTAAAATCTCTTTTACAAGGTTCATGTAATTTGCTGCTCCACGCGAACTTATATCGTGCTCATAAATTGATTTGATATAACTCGGTGCTTCGGCGAGTTTGACGTTGTCATAGACAATCGTATTTAAAACAGTCTTTGAATTGATAAAACTTCTTTTAACGTTATCTACAACTTCTTTGTCCAAGTTATTACGCGGATGGAACATCGTAAGCACAATCCCTTCATATTCAAGTGTTGGATTAAATCTTTGCTGAATAATTTTTATCGTATTCAAAAGCTCCGCAAGCCCTTCCATTGCAAAATACTGACACTGCACAGGTATAAGCACAGAGTCAGCTGCAGTAAGAACATTTATTGCGATAAGACCAAGGGATGGACCACAGTCCACAATAATATAATCGTAATTGTCCTTAACGGAAGAAATCATTTTTTTGAAGACATATTCTCTACCCTGAATACCGACCATATCTGTTTCGGCACTGACAAAATCCACGTGCGAGGGCAAAATATCAAGCCCCTCGGTCTTTGTCTTTATAATGGCTTTTTCAGGAGTAAGACCCTCAAGCATACAGTCATAAATGCTAACTGATATGCTGTCTTTATCGATAAGATTTGATGTTGCACTCGACTGAGGATCGGCATCGACAAGAAGTACTTTTTTTTCCTGCAACGCCATTCCAACAGCGATATTTACAGCCGTGGTCGTCTTTCCGACACCACCTTTCTGATTGACAACTGCGATTAGTTTTCCCATTTTTTTTTATTCAAAATCCCCCGCAATTTCCTTTTCTTCCACAGGAATTTCCCCTGTTTCAATAAAGTTAATTACTTGGTGTAATCCATTACTAAATTTTTCAAAATCTTCTTTGTACAAAAATATTTTGTGCTTGTCGTAAGTGAACTTACCTGTGTTTTCGTCAAAAAGACGCTTACTTTCGGTAATGTTGATGTACATTTCACCGTTTTTCGTTTCTTTCACGTCAAAAAAGTACGTGCGTTTACCTGCTTTAACCGCTTTTGAAAAAACCTCCTGACGGTCATTTTGCGGATAGTCAAATTCTCCCATAATATTTGATTTGTTATTTACTTGGCAAATATAGTAAAATTACTTGGCATTTCCCAAAGAAAGATTTTCGCCATCAAATACTCCATAAGAATAATGACTCAACCAGTCCCCAGTATTTAGATACTTGCTTGTTTTACCATCTTTCACCTTAAAGTCCTTAATAACAGGACAATGGCGGTGAGCAAAAATAAAATAATCAAAAAATCTGCCCTCTAATGTCTTTTCTATAAATGTCCTTATATTTTTGTTTTTACTATCTTCTAATTCTCGTCTGTTAGACTTTATTTGGTTCGCTTTTCGGCTACCACGCGAAAAGCCTGTAGCCAAAATATATCCTACCCAAGGATGAAGCCACGCAAAAAACGCTCTGCTTAATCGTGCTTCAAACAGACATTTCAGTAGCTTGTAACCGTATTCATTAGGTCCCAGACCGTCCCCATGTCCGACTAAAAATGTTTTACCGTTAATGGAAACATTCGCGGTTTCTTTGAAAACACGCATCCCTATTTCTTTCTCAAAATAACCTTTCATCCACGAGTCATGATTACCGCAAAAAAACAAAACGGGAATACCTTCGTCGCAAAGTTCGGCAAAAATGCCCAAAAGTCGCACGTAACCTTTCGGAATAACAAAACGATATTCAAACCAATAGTCAAAAATATCTCCCAAAAGAAAAAGTGCGCCCATCTCGCTGCGGTGCTCCTCTATCCAATTGACAAACCTCTTTTCCCTTTCTCTACTTTCAGCGTACGAGGGAGATCCGAGATGCAGGTCGGAAGCAAAAAATACTTTCTTGCCTTCCGACAGTAAAATTAATTGTTCTCGCTCATTGCGACTTGCTTTGCCCATGTGTCCTTTAATGTTACAGTGCGATTGAAAATTAACTGCTCCCTGTCGCTGTCAGGGTCAAGATTGAAATAGCCCATACGCTCAAACTGAAAATGCTCCAATTGTTTCGCATTAGCCAAAAACGGCTCTGCCTTTGCCGTCACGGTTTTTAGCGACGAGGGATTTAGATAGTCGAGAAACGTTTTTCCTTCTTCGGCTTCATCGGGATTTGGAACGGTGAAAAGACGGTCGAAAAGACGTACCTGCACATCTATCGCGTCATGCGCCGAAACCCAATGGATAGTCCCCTTAACCTTGCGACCATCAGGTGAATTTCCACCTTTAGACGCAGGGTCATAAGTGCAGTGAATTTCCGTAATATGCCCATTGTCATCCTTTATCACCGAAGTGCAAGTTACAAGGTAAGCATAACGAAGACGTACCTCTGCGCCCACCGAAAGACGAAAATATTTTTTAGGTGGATTTTCCATAAAGTCATCCCGCTCAATATAAATTTCTTTACTGAAATAAACTTTGCGTGTCCCCATTGCTTCATCTTCGGGATTGTTTACTGCATCAAGTTCGTCTATCTGCCCATCGGGGTAGTTGTCTATAATAACTTTCACAGGATTAAGCACTGCCATTACACGTTGCGCACTCTTGTTAAGGTCTTCGCGCACACACCATTCGAGCAGCGAAACATCAATCATATTATCCCTCTTTGCTACACCTATCTTCTCGGCAAAAAGGCGTATCGCTTCCGGCGTATAACCTCTGCGGCGATAGCCTGAAATGGTTGGCATACGCGGGTCGTCCCAACCTGTCACATATTTTTCCTGAACAAGTTGCAACAGCTTGCGTTTGCTCATAACGGTATAGCTCAAATTCAGACGAGCGAACTCTATCTGTTGCGGAGCAAAAATTTTGAGTGCTTCGATAAACCAATTATAGAGCGGACGATGTACTTCAAACTCCAGAGTGCAGATGGAATGAGTTATATTCTCTATGGAATCGCTTTGCCCATGCGCATAGTCGTACATCGGATAGATACACCATTTGTCGCCTGTTCTGTGATGATTTTCGTGAAGAATACGATACATTATCGGGTCGCGCAAGTGCATATTAGGGGAAGCAAGATCAATTTTCGCTCGCAGGGTCATACTTCCATTTGGAAACTCGCCATTACGCATTCTCGCAAAAAGGTCAAGATTTTCCTGAACAGGGCGGTTACGATAAGGGCTTGGAGTTGCAGGTTCTGTGGGGGTACCACGATATTTACTTGCTTCTTCCTGAGAAAGCTCATCAACGTACGCTTTGCCTTCCTTGATAAGCTGAACAGCCCAATCATAAAGTTGTTCAAAATAGTCGGAAGCATAAAGTTCCCTGTCCCAATTAAATCCGAGCCATTTGATGTCTTCTTTTATCGAATCGACATATTCGACATCCTCTTTTGTGGGATTTGTATCGTCAAAGCGTAAATTTGTCTTGCCGTTATACTTTTTCGCCAGACCAAAATTCAAGCATATTGACTTCGCATGTCCTATGTGCAGATAGCCGTTCGGCTCAGGCGGAAACCGAGTATAAACTTCGCCACCATTTTTGCCTTCTGCTCTGTCTTTTTCTATAATTTCCTCAATGAAATTTAAATTTCCACTCATCGCTTAATTTTATTTATAAGTCCTGTCAGCACGTTGCCCGGACCACACTCTACAAATTCTTCCGCTCCATCCGCAATCATATTCTGAACAATATTTGTCCAACGAACCGGTGAAGTAAGTTGTGCTATTAAATTTTCTTTAATTTTGACAGGGTCGGTATATGGCTTTCCATCCACATTTTGATAAATGGGACATATCGGCGCGGTAAAATCAGTAGCATCAATTGCAGTTGCAAGTTCCACACGCGCCAATTCCATAAGGGGCGAATGAAAAGCACCACCAACTTTTAATACCATTGCACGTTTTGCACCCTGTTCTTTACATTTCTCGCAAGCAATCTCAACACCTTTTACAGTCCCTGAAATCACCACCTGACCAGGACTGTTGTAGTTGGCAGGGACAACGATTTCATCCGCTATGGATGCGCAAATCTCCTCAACTTTTTCGTCAGGCAAACCGAGAATGGCAGCCATTGTAGAAGGAGTTACTTCGCACGCCTTTTGCATCGCTGCGGCGCGTTTTGCGACTAAACGCAATCCATCCTCAAAAGACAATGCGCCTGCGGCAACAAGAGCCGAAAATTCGCCAAGCGAATGACCTGCAACCATTGACGGCTTGATCCTGCAAAAACAACGTTTCAATGCCTTGTAGGATATAACCGAATGTAAAAATACAGCAGGCTGCGTTACGTTTGTTTGTTTAAGGTCGTCGTCCGAACCGGAAAACATAATATCAGTAATTCCGAAACCAAGAATTTCGTTTGCTTTTTCAAAGAGAGCGCGGGCTTTCCTGCTGTTCTCATAAAGATCTTTACCCATCCCTGAAAACTGTGCTCCCTGACCGGGAAAAACATATCCTTTTTTCTTCACCATAAATATTTTCTTGCAAAGATACGCACTATAATCGAAAAAATATCTATCTTTGTGGACGCACTATTGCTTTATTGTAATGAGAAAATTCGCTGTCTTAATTGTTTTTGTCTGTTCGACCTTGTTTGGCACGCTGTTTGCGCAAAGTGCCTACTTGGATATGACACTCGTCGAAAGTACCGATTATAGCAAGCCTCTCGCTATTTTCAGTCACGATGAATTTCAAAACATGTTCAAGATTACAACTCCCGAAGGGGAAGTATTCAACGAAGATATTACTCGCGGATTAATTTTATTTCTCAAAATAGTAGAGCCTGACAGATCCTATATAATACAGCACGAGCCAACCTATTATTTCATTTTTCAATACAACAAAAAAATGAATAACTATCTTGTGATGAACAACTCCATTGGCGAAAGCAACGAGGCAATCTACGTCAATACTTTTGCCGAAGCCCAAAAAGAGATGTTAAATCTACTCCTGATTTTCTACTCCAACACCCCCGCTTTCTCCGTCACAGAATACAGGTAGTTTGATAAACTTATTAAAAATCAATCTTATGTTGTACCAAATAGAAATAGAGCAACCTAAAAATCCCGCTATTTTTATCAAAGAATTTCTCTCTAAAAATCCTTTTATAAAAAGCATTACGCCTGTTTTGAACGATGACAACTTTCTCTCGCCCGAAGATATTGCCGATATTAGGGAAGCAAAACAACAAATAAAAGAGGGTAAGGGCACTCTTAGACCCGCAAGCCTTTAAAAAACTTTTTAAATTATTAGACGAACTTCGCATACATCCTCGTTACGGCACAGGAAAGCCCGAACCGCTTAAAGGTGCTCTCTCGCAATACTATTCTCGTCGTGTCACAAAAAAACACCGTCTAATTTACGAAATCAAAGACTATATTCTTATAGTTTACGTGCTATCTGTCAGCGGACATTATGGGGATAAGTGATATTTACTCCGCAGTCAATTCCGACCAGATTATTTCTTTTAGCTCTTTCAATCCTCGCTGGGCAACGGCGGAGATAAAGATATGTGGAACTTTCTTCGGCAGAGATTTTTTGATTTCGCGCTGACGCGCTTCGTCTATGATGTCACATTTTGTGATAGCAAGGATACGCCGCTTGTCCAACAGTTCAGGATTATATTTTTTTAGTTCCCCAAGTAGAATTTTGTATTGTGTTTTAACGTCTTCTTCCGCGCTTATCATAAAGAGCAGCAATGAATTTCGCTCAATATGTCGCAGAAACCTTAATCCAAGACCTCTACCTTCCGCAGCACCCTCAATAATACCCGGAATATCTGCCAAAACAAAGGTTCGCGAGCTATCCACCGATACTATCCCAAGATTTGGGACAAGCGTAGTGAACGGATAATCGGCAATTTCTGGTTTTGCGGCGGACACAACGGACAAAAGTGTAGATTTCCCCGCATTGGGAAATCCGACAAGCCCAACGTCAGCAAGGATTTTAAGTTCCATTATGACCCACCCCTCGACTCCTGTTTCCCCAGGTTGGGCAAAGCGTGGTGTCTGGCGTGTGGCACTCTTGAAATGGTTATTGCCCTGTCCGCCACGTCCACCTTTATAAATTATCACTTCCTCATTGTCAAAAGTAACTTCTGCTAATTTCTCACCTGTTTCAGCATCGCGCACGATTGTCCCAAGTGGCACATCTATATACAAATCCTTTCCGCTACGACCTGTGCAAAGGCTCTCTCCCCCGCTCTGCCCATGCTCCGCAAAAAGATGTTTCGTGTAGCGCAGATGAAGAAGTGTCCAAAGCTGCGCATTACCCCTTAAAATTATATGTCCACCCCTACCTCCATCCCCACCGTCGGGTCCCCCCTTCGGAGTATTCTTACTCCTGAAAAGATGTTTCGACCCCGGACCGCCGTTCCCAGAGCGTATAAATACCTTAACATAATCTATAAAATTGCTTGTTGCCATAGCACAAAGGTACTCAATTTATCGGCAACGTGAAACTCTGGTGCTTAGTTTCGTTATGGCGTTCCCCCGCCCTCGAACACCATCCAGCGCACAGCCCCGCCCAACACTAACACAAACTCCGCAGACATCCGCTCCCGACAACGAGTCATTCTCCGCCATTTTAAGATTTACAATCCTCTGCTATTCAACGAATTTTTTCTTAAATCTTGTATTTTCGCATTTTTGAACGTTTATATATATGCTATTACGAAAGTCGCTAACGCTCGAAAATAGAAACTTGCTTTTATTTTCGGACATGACCGACTTCATTTCACAAAGCAAAATAAATTACAAACATATATGAGAACTATCGGAAAAATCGCTGTCACATTCAGCTGCATTATCATTGTAGTCGCCCTCACTCTCGGCGGATTTGCAAAAGTCTATCTCATCGAAAAAGAGCGGTGTATGCTCGCTATCGAAAGCGGAGCTTTTGAAAACTCTGTCCCAAGCTCCCCAAATGTCGCAACCGACAAAGACACTCAATAATTCTATCTCTCGTTATTAACAATTTTCTGCACCTCAAAATGGCACATTTGCAATTTGAGGTGCAGGTTGTAAGTTATTAACAGTTTACAGTGTCTAAATTTATAACTGTGCCGATTTTTGTTTGTCAGGTATTTATCGTAATTCTGTTGCTAATAATCGAAAAAAGTCGTTATGTCATTAAAAGGAAAAAATAGTTTTGAGGAATTAGTTGCTAACATATCTTATGTTCACGAAGTCTTACAAGACTGCGCGTCAAAGTCTATTAATCAATTTCTATCGTTGAGAAATTGGCTGTTCGGGTATTATATTGTTGAATATGAGCAAAATGGGGAGGATAAGGCAAAGTATGGCGAAAACTTGATTGCTAATATAACTCAGAAAGTAAAGCATATCAAAGGTTTAACAGGAAACCAATTGTATGTTTGCAGAAATTTCTATTTGTTATATCCTCACTTTTTACGGACAGTGTTCGTAATATTGCAATCGCACGATATGGATCAAACCGAGATTTTACGAACACTGTCCGTAAAATCTCAGGTGCGGCACATTTGCATTTTGAGGTGTCGAGTGTAAGTTATTAATAATTTTCAGCACCTCAAAATGCAAATGTACGTCAAAATGCGAATGTGCCAAAAGTTTTTTACCTTCGTAAAAAGCAAAAATTATGGAAACGTACATAATAGAATTAGATAACAGAAGCAAGCAAGCAAAAAGTTTCGTAGCCTTTCTTTCGTCCTTGGATTTTTTGAAAATAAAACCATCTGTGACGTCCAAGTCCGTGAAAAGAACGGCATTAGAGCAAGCTATCGAAGATGTAGAAAACGGAGATACCATCAAGTATGGAACATTTGAAGATTATCTAAAAAAGACGAAAAAGTATGCTTGAACAAGATTTGACAGCCGAAATAGAAAAACATCTAAAAACCGCGCACATCTTGTTTAAAAACAAATAAAATGCTCCCCCACTCACCGAATAATTACGTATCTTTGCAGGCGTGGAAATACTCTCACCTGTCGGATCATTTTCTTCGCTGTCTGCTGCTTTTCAGGCAGAGGCGGACGCAGTGTATTTCGGACTTGGCAATCTCAATATGCGAGCCAAAGCCGCTGTAAATTTTTCACTGTCCGACCTTGAAGAAATAATGAAGCAGTGCAGAGAACATAACGTTAAAGCCTATCTCACGCTAAACACAGTCGTATTCGACAACGAACAGGAAGAAATTTCCGCCATCATAAAGAGCGCGGCACAGCACGAAGTCGATGCAATTATCGCTTCCGACATTGCTGTAATTCTCGAAGCACGAAAATACGGATTGACCGTACACCTTTCTACGCAGTGCAACGTCACAAATATCGAAACAGTAAAATTCTACTCGCAGTTTGCAGACACAATAGTGCTTGCGCGTGAACTGTCGCTCGAACAGATTGCAGAAATCACCCACCAAATATCCACACAAAATATTTGCAGCCCGAACGGAAAACTCATCAAGATAGAAATTTTTGCGCATGGAGCATTTTGTATGGCGACATCGGGAAAATGCTACTTGAGCTTGGACAACTTCAACCACTCCGCCAATCGTGGCTCATGTCTTCAACTTTGCCGCCGTCCGTACATCCTGACCGAAAAAGACGGTGATGTAGAAATAGAAGTTGATAGAGAATACCTTATATCTCCAAAAGATCTTAAAACAATTGATTTTCTCGACAAAATTGCCGCTGCGGGCGTAAGCATTTTGAAGATTGAGGGACGAGGACGCAGTGCCGATTACGTAAAAACAGTGACGAATGTTTACAGAGAAGCAGTACATTCGCTTGAAAATGGGACATATAACGCAGAAAATATATCAAGGTGGAACAAGCAGCTCACGACCGTTTATAATCGCGGTTTCTGGAGTGGTTATTATCTCGGAAAAAACATTGGTGAATGGACAAAACAGTATGGTTCAAAGGCGACTACAAGAAAAACGTACATCGGAAAAATCACAAATTATTTTTCCAATATCAAAGTTGCAGAAATAAAAATTGAAGCAGGAATTTTGCGGAAAGGCGACAACTGCATGATAATCGGAAATACCACAGGCGTATATGAAGACACGCTCACGGATATGATGTTAAACAACGCTCTAACAGAGGAAGTTAAGCAGGGCGACATTTGCTCCATTAAAGTTAAGGACACGGTGCGCAGAGGCGATAAAATTTACAGAATAAACAACAGTTAGAATGTAGAATTTAGAATGTAGAATGAGCAAAGCGCAAAATAATTGTCAATTGTTAATTGTCAATTGTCAATTCACTAAAATGCAGATGTTAATTGTCAATTGTTAATTGTCAATTGTCAATTCGCTAAAATGCAGATGTTAATTGTCAATTGTTAATTG
>JAISPZ010000020.1 GCA_031274555.1 Bacteroidales bacterium
GACATGGCTGAGCTTGCCGGAAAAATGAAGAAACTTGACATGAAGTTACAATTCTCATGCAGTCCGAATGTTGCAAGTCTTGAGGATTTTACCGGAAAATTAAAGATACCGTCAGGCAAGGCCTCGGATGTTATTTGGGAAAATCTTACGACAAAAGTGTGGAACAGGCTGTCGAACATCGAAAAACAGTCTTTCATGTCGGATGTGGAAGGCAGGGAAGGCAAACCCAAAACTTTTCGTGATTTTTATGTGACGCTGATGGATTATTTTCTTGATAATCTAACAAATCAAAGTGACAATTCTGCTCACGCGGGAAATGGGTTTACAAGCGAATAAATGAAACCGGTAATCCAATAAAAATAACGAATATGGAAAAAGGAAGCATTAAAATCATCATGGAAGAAGGCAAAGCTTCTTCGGTAGAAGCCCAACCGGTAAACAATACCCTGTGGCTTGCAAAGTGGGAAATCGCGAGGCTTTTCGGCTGCTACGGTCAAAAGGTTGAAATGAACTTGCTTTTTTCTTCGTTTCTTTTTGCATAATCATTCCTCATATTTCTTGTCGTAACATCCGTCCGTCCGGTCTATTGTTTACGGGCAAAGGTGTTTACGGGTTATTAACGGCGTGTAAAGGTCAAGCCCTGCGGGTTTTGCAAAAAATCTCCACACCTCCGTAAACTACGGGTAGTATTTTTTGCAAAAACCTTGACACGCCTAAACCCTACACCATTGTTGCCCTGAAACAATAACGACCGACGCGACGATGACGCATGAGATAAAAAAAAGTCATGATTATGCGAAACGAAGAAAAAAATATTGAAACAAAGAAACTCCCTCGGCTCGGAATCAACATGAAATTTTGGTTTCGTTTGGCGGGATTGGCGGTGGTTTTCGGGCTGATACATGCCTTTGGCGCGTCTATCTCCACCGTTATCGGGATATATCTCGGATACAATCATCCGATTATTTCTCTGTTTGCATGTTTGCCCATGCGGATAACCGGCCGGACATCCGTCTGCCCGGCCGGTTGAATGACCGGAGCTTTGCCTGTCCGTCCGTTTGCCTGTCCCCGCGTTGGGACATACAACCGTATGCCCACTGCAACGTATGGCTGATTGTCTGTCGCAACGTATGGCTGACCAAACGGATGCAATACCGGCCAAACCTGCATACGGTTGCGTGGTTGCATGCTTTGCTGCATGTCCGCATATCCGGCTGGAACAGCAGCCGGTCATTTGCCTGTTTATCTTTACATCTATACGTTTCATCCTGCAATCAATCATTTATATGTTTATCTGTTTGTTTATTTATCCGGTTATCCGTATGGCTGTACCGTCAAAATCCACTGCAAAGGAATATATAAGAAATGGGTACTTCTTCATGTTTTTGGTGAATGTCTTTGAGTTACGCCGATGTTGTCTTCGAGTTGCCTCGCAGCATAGATAAACGCGCAGAAAATCCCCTCTAACTTTGCAGTGTATTTCAAAAAACAGTTTACCGCAATGCAAAAAGTCAGTACGTATCCTTCCCAAAAATTGATTTCGATAACCAACGAAGTCAGTCCTGCTAACATAAAAGTCAATGGGGCTAACGCCCAATCCCGCTGAAGCGGGATTTCATTTGCGCCAGCAAATGGCAAGTTGTGTTTTGCGCTGCTCACTTCGTTTTCCGCAGCACAAAACTACTTCCCCCGCAGCCTCATGGCAGGGGGAAGGACGCGCTCCGAAGTCGTGCGTCCTATAGAAAATATCCGATATAAATTGGCTCTTTGCATCGCTTCATCACTAAAATCCAAATGACATGGCAACAGAAAAGAAAAACCAGCATCAGGGTGGTCGCAAGCCCAAAAGCAACCCTGCCATTTTCCGGTATTCGGTCAGCTTCAACGCAACCGAACATGCCGAATTTTTATCCCGTTTTGAGCAATCGGGACTAAAAGTTAAGGCTCATTTTATCGCATCCTGCATCTTCAACCGACAATTGAAAGTCGTGAAAGTGGACAAAGCAGCAATGGATTACTACATGCGCCTGACCACTTTTCATTCGCAGTTCTATGCAATAGGAGTGAATTACAATCAGATTACGAAAGCAATTAAATCAACCTTTACGTCGAAAAAAGCCCTCGCGTTTCTCTACAAATTGGAGAAAACGACAATGGAACTGGTGACAATCAATCAAAAAATCATAGCATTAACCAAAGAATTTGAGGAAAAATGGTTGCAAAAATGAGCACGGGTAACACCTTTATGATACGCTTGCCTGTAGTCAAATTAAGGTAGATGACGACCATGTAAAAGTCAGAAAGTTTTTTTGAGAGGTACCCGATCAATTAAAAAACGATTTCCGGGCACCTGACGAAAAGTATAGAAAACTTTTAGGAAAAAGGCTGCGGACTCTTCCAACTTAATTACATTCACAAAAAATACTCACGCCAATAACATAGTTTTACCAACTTAATAGCGATGCCTATTTTCCCTTGGAGGGCAAAAGACCGTTTTATACTTTCCCTTGTCATAAGTTCCTCTCGATGGACAATGAGAACACATAAATCGACCATCATCATAACAATCGACTTGTATTAATTTATGTTCCGAATCCCAACAATGCGAACAATATCTAATTCCTGCCTCATCACTTTTTCGAGTTACAAATAACGATTCATGACGTTCAATGTCATTTGCAATTTCCCGTTATAACAAGCCATCATTATCATCATAAGTTATTGAATTTCATGCTCTTGAAAATTCGCATTTACTAATTGAATCTACAGAACCACCGGAAGAGAAAAATCTTTGTGGGAGATGAGGAGAGGTGTAGATGCAAGTTCTAAATATACAAATTCACTATAACATTTTCGAGTAGTTGAGCTTATTGAAACAAGAATAACTTTTGTAAGTTAATTGGAATAAAGTTATTTCCTGCTTCAACAAGCCATTATCATCATCATAAGTTATTGAATTTTATGTTCTTAAGAATGGCTTCGCCGAAAGTAGAGATTAGCTTCACCAAACTCCGCCAATCTTGGATTCGCATTCACTAATTGCACTTACAAAGAGATATATTATTCAATTTTTAGTGCAAGGTGCAAGCGCATACATATATATGTATGCTTGCACTTTGCACCAATGATAAAATATTGATAATCAGCGCGAAAAAAAAATTTGTCTGATTGAAAAAAATGCCATATCTTTGCGCCCGAGTTTTATGCAGACAATGGCGAGACAAAAGTGGTCAAAAAGGGCTTCCGAAACCGCTCCAAATCGTACCCCATAAGACCAAAACAACAACCTATCTTTCTGTTTTACAGAGAATTACAGCATTAGTACATAGTCCCGCATGGGACGACATTTTATTAACCGGGGGGGATGTGCCGCAGGCACGCAACCTCCGGCAGGATTGTCTGCCGCCCGTGCCATAAAAAAGACGGGTATTACCCCGCCTTTTTTTCTTTTGCCTTGAGTTGTTGTTGTGTTTTACCTTATCATGACCTTATGCGTTTTTCCGTCCAGTACAACTACATAGAATCCTGTGGGGAGAGTAATTTCTTTTCTTTCATTA
>JAISPZ010000074.1 GCA_031274555.1 Bacteroidales bacterium
AATTTTTTTCTGCAAAAAATTGTGTAAACGGAATTGAAGCCACCTGATATTTTTTGAAATTGATTTCAACAGTCTTCCATTCTACAATTTGCTGTATCTGTTCAGTCAAAATTTGACTTCTGTTGGCGCGAATGTAAAAATACAGACTGTTTTCTGCCACCGTTTCAATGATTTCTTTGGAATACGAACCCGCATCCATATCTTCGCTGATAATAAACCTTTGCCATGCTCTACCATCATAAAAATAGAAGCCACTCTCGCCGTCCGTCTGATATACGGTGACACCTGCCGACAGTGCATTGACAGGAATATATAGCCTCTGCTGTGAGGTCATACGTGGCACGAGTAAGCCCTTTGATGATGAGCGAGGCTCAAGTATGGCAGCGCGGTGTGGGCTGAATATGCCTGTGTCGCTTATGCCTACACCCTGTGCTCGCACAGTAGAAATACTGATTTGCATTGCTGTTAGAATAATGCAAAGACTTCGGAAAATTTTTTCTTTTTTCATAGTTTTATTTTGTTTATATTTGCGTAATGAGTAAAAATATTATAAAGAACAGCGGCGATAATAGAGTACTTGCTGAAGTTGGCAAGTGGTTCATGGATGTTGCTAAATATGTTACTACAGTAGGTATCATCGCTGCCGTTCTCAGTCAATACCACGACAGTGATATGAGGACATTTTTTGTTATAGGTGGAACTATTGTTGTTGTAACTTTTATTACTGGATTGTTATTCTTCATTAAATCAAAAAAATAAATATTATGAATATTATGAATATTATGAATATCTTGGATGCATTAATACCCTATACATTTTTTATTGCGCTTGGCATTATTATGGTAATTAGCTTTGTTTATCTTGCCGTTGTGAAGTACAATGAAAAAAAAGGTAAATATACTTCTTCTTAAATCTTTGCTTTCTTTCTTAACGAGAACTGCAATCGTATCTCGTGAGTGGGCAATGTCTTTGCTACTCCTGTATGGGTGAAGCTCATACCATACACATAGCCGATGGTGAAACTACCAATATTGATGTTTGCCATTGCTGCTGCTGCAAATGGATATGCGCCTTGTATTCCCAAGCCGATATAACGGCTCTGATACTCTATTAATAGGGCGTAATAGGTCATTTCCTGTGCTTTTCTATATTGCTGCGTTCTAAAGCCAATGATAAATTTTGAATTACCACCTTTTTTTTCTTCGTCATCGTAGCCACTATAATCCTCTCTCTTTATTAAGTGCTTTATGCCACTCTATATTAGCACCAAAGTTCCAATCGCCCTCAATGCTGGTATAACCCCCTACGTACAGAGAGTTAAACAGAAGGATGTTCACACTCGCTTTGCCTGTAAAACGGACTTCCTTGCGATTGTAATCATCAAATTGCCGTGAGTTGTTATTACCATTAAAATAATAGTCGTTGTACAAGCGTTGAAATTCGTGCTGACTATATTCCACTCCGCCATTAACTCCCAGAGAGAGCGAAATTTTCTCGTGCAGCTTAAAGATGTAGGCATAGTCAAGGTGTGCAAGCAACTCCATTGACACTCCGTATGTCTTTGCCGACACAACCCCACCAACAAACATTGTTTGTGCTTTTTGCCTTGTCTTTATAGGCGAGGCACACGACACATAGTAGTATGCAGGGGGTTGTTCAAAGCCGAAGAGATAGTTCTGGTAGGTAACGGTGGCGGTAAGGTCATTATACGCCTGCATGAGAGATGGCGAATATTCTAAATACTCTGTGCGTAAATCTTAAATATAGTTGTATTAGATAGTAAAATATGTCGCTATAAATATATATAAATAAATTAGTTGTAGATTTTGATATGTTGGTTATGGATATTGTATTCGGTGAGCGCATAAAACTCGCCAAAATTCGCTATCTTTGCAACTCTTTTTTGATAAACTCTATGCGTATTAAATCCGCCGTTTTGCTATGTGTGTTCGTGTTCGTGCAGTGTTTCCTGTTCGCACAAACTCACGATGTGCAATCTAACAGCACACAAACTAACGGTGCGCAATCTCATAACGCGCAAACTAACGGTGTGCAATCTTATAACGCGCAAACTGACGGTGCGCAATCTCATAACGCGCAAACTAACGGTGCGCAAACCCAAGACAACAAAGTCGAAAAGTCTTTTGATGCGGGGAGCATGATTATAGAGCACGTTCTTGACGAACATCAGTGGCATATTGCGACAGTTGGTCATCACCATCTTGCAGTTCCGCTTCCGATAATTCTTTTTTATGAGGGCAGACTGTACGCTTTCAGTTCGTCAAAGTTAGACCACAGTGCTGTCTATAAGCCAGAAGGACTTGAGGCAGAGGGTTTTGTTCTTAGAGAAGATGCTCCTCACAAGGGAAAAATAGTCGTGATGATTAGAAATGCTGACGGTGAGCTTGAGATTGCGCCAACCGCGCCATTGGATTTTTCAATTACGAAAAATGTTCTCGAACTGTTTGTAGCAGCAGCACTCCTTTTCCTTATTTTCATGCTCGTTGCAAGGAACTATAAAAAACGTGGAATTAACGCACCGAAAGGAGTTGCATCGCTTGTAGAGCCGATATGGTTGTTTATTCGCAATGATGTTATTTACAGCAATCTCGGCAAGAAGTATGGCGATAAGTATATCCCATATTTGATGACACTTTTTTTCTTTATCCTTATAAATAATATTATTGGACTTATTCCTGTTTTTCCTTTTGGTGGCAATACGATGGGCAATATAGCAGTCGCCCTTACGCTTGCGGTTCTCACTTTTTTAGTTACTCTTTTTTCGTCAAACAGGCACTATTGGAAACATATTTTTAATGCTCCTGACATTCCCTGGTGGATGAAGTTCCCGCTTCCTCTGATGCCCTTAATCGAATTTATTGAAGTTTTTACAAAGCCGTTTGTGCTTATGATTCGACTTTTTGCAAATATCGTTGCGGGTCATATTGTGGTGCTTGGTTTTATTTGTCTTGTTTTTATATTTGGTGAAATTGGTATAGGACTTGGCTACGGAGTTTCGCCGCTAACACTTATTTTCGGGCTTTTTATTGATTTGCTCGAAATTCTTGTGGCATTTATTCAAGCATTTATTTTCACAATGTTGTCATCAATATATATAGCGGGTGCAGTAGGCTATGTACCCGGAAAATCTACAAATCATTAAATTATAAATATTATGTTATTATCAACTTTACTTCAAGCAGCAGAAAATTTAACTCCGGTCGTTTCTGATTTTAGTTCACTCGCAAAAATGGGTGGCGCCATTGGTGCAGGTCTTGCAGCCATTGGTGCAGGTCTTGGCATTGGTGCAATCGGTAAAAACGCTGTTGAGGCAATAGCACGTCAGCCCGAAGCATCAGGCGATATCCGTACAAACATGATCCTTACATCTGCTTTCGTAGAAGGTGTTGCGCTTTTTGCAGTTGTTGTTTCACTTTTGGCTGTTGTATTATAAATTTTGGGCAGTATCCCGCTACACTTTAAACCTCAAATGGAATTGGTAACACCTTTGTTGGCTTTATGTGGCAAACGCTGTCAGATATTTTAAACCTCAAATGGAATTGGTAACACCTTTGGCTTTATGTGGCAAACGCTGTCAGATATTTTAAACCTCAAATGGAATTGGTAACACCTTATCACCGTGAACGTATTGCCGTTGCGGAACTTTAAACCTCAAATGGAATGGAATTAGTAACACCAGGATTAGGTCTTATTTTTTGGACCGTCGTCATTTTCCTCATCCTCTTTCTGCTTTTGAAGCGTTTTGCATTCCCTGCAATTTCCAAGATGCTTGCAAAGCGTGAGGAGGGTATAACACACGCCTTGCAACAGGCTGAAGAAGCGCGTAAGAAGATGGAAGAAATAAATGCTTCCAATGCTGTTATTTTGAAAGAAGCGGCAGAAGAAAGAGAAGCTACCATGCGCAAGGCACGAGAGGAACAGGCGATATTAGCCGCAGAGAGCAGGGACACTGCTCAAAAGCAATACGACAAAATGCTTTTGAACGCTCGTTTGGAAATAGAGCGTGAAAAGCAGCAGGCACTTGACGAACTTCGCTCACAAATTTCATCTATTTCTATTGAAATGGCAGAGAAAATTTTGCAAAGAGAGCTTTCCGACCGTGAAAAACAAAAACAATTTGTAGAAAGAGAACTCCATGCATATTCGTTCTGACATACGCTACGCGCGGGCATTTTTTGATATGACCGAAAAAAAGCAGATAAGTGAAAGAATATATCTGCAAATGGATAATGTTATGGCGTTGTCCGAAGGTATGTCTATATGCTCGAATTGGCTTGAAAATCCGTCTCTTTCAAAGATGAAAAAGAAAAAAATTTACACTGTCGTCTTCGGTAAAAGTGTGGATAAGGAAATACTGCTGTTTATCTATCTTCTAATATCTCTTAGACGCGAAAACAGGCTGTCATCAATACTTGATTTATGGACTGAACTTTACCGTAAAAAGTACGATATTGTGAAGGCAAATGTTATTATGGCGACTGAGGACTCATCGCTTGTGTCGCTGATAGAACAAAAAATTGAGCAGAAAACGAGTAAGCAGGTTGAGATGGATGTGAAGTTTGATAGTGGTATTATTGGTGGGTTTATACTTGATGTTGATGGTCTTGTGAATGACCATAGTATAGCGGGCAGGATAGACAAAATGAAACGAGAGCTTGGTTGATAAATTTGGGCGGGGGGAGAGTTGAGGCTGTGGGCGTTTGGGAGCGGGCGGAGTGTTGTGGTGCGATGTTTGGCGTGAGTGTTGAGGGGGGTGTGAGTGTCGAGGCGGGGTATTGAGGGGGGGGTGTTGAGGCGGGCGGGGTGTTGAGGCGGGCGGAGTGTTGTGGTGCGATGTTTGGCGTGAGTGTTGAGGCGGGGTGTGAGTGTTGAGGCGGGGTGTGAGTGTCGAGGCGGGGTGTGAGTGTCGAGGCGGGGTGTGAGTGTCGAGGCGGGGTGTTATGGTGCGATGTTTGGCGTGAGTGTTGAGGCGGGCGGGGGCGGAGTTGGGTGTTGAGGCTGGGGGAAAGTATTGAATGTAATATAATGTATTGAATTTGGGCGCATTAGGGATTGAGCCGATATCCTTTTTTGTGGCGGGGCTTTTGCGGGCGGGGACAAAAAAGATAAAGGCGAAAGCCCGACCCCGCCTTGAGCTTGCGAGAGGCGGGGGAATGCTAAATTAAAATAAATATAAATTATGGCAGAAATTAGACCATCCGAAGTTACAGCTATCATAAGAGAGCAACTTTCGGGCATTGATTTTCAGACTAATACTGAAGAAACAGGATCTGTTCTTGAGTCGGGGGACGGTATTGCTCGTGTTTTCGGGCTTTCGAGTGTTGAGGCGGGCGAGCTTGTGGATTTTGAAAAAGCTGGAATACAGGGTATTGTGCTTAATCTTGAGGAGGATAATGTTGGTGTTGTTATGCTTGGCGACCCTGAAAATGTTCATGAGGGCGACCTCGTAAAACGGACACACAAAATTGCTTCTGTGTCTGTCGGTGATGGGCTGATGGGGCGCATTGTGAATACTCTTGGTGAGCCGATAGATGGTAAGGGCAGCATAAAAGGGGAGCTGTACGAAATGCCTTTGGAACGCAAAGCTCCGGGCGTTATCTTTCGTCAGCCTGTGTCTGAACCGCTTCAAACGGGCTTGAAGAGTATCGATGCAATGGTGCCTATCGGACGTGGTCAGCGTGAACTTATTATCGGTGACCGTCAGACGGGTAAAACGGCAATTGTGATTGACACAATTGTAAATCAGAAGAAGTTTTACAATGATGGTAATCCTATTTACTGCGTTTACGTCGCTATCGGGCAGAAAGGCTCTACTGTTGCGAATATTGTTAAGACACTCGAAGATTTTGGCGCGATGGAATATACGACAATAGTTGTTGCTACTGCTTCCGACCCTGCTGCAATGCAGTTCTACGCTCCATTCACAGGTGCTGCTATCGGTGAGTATTTTCGCGATACTGGACGTCATGCGTTAGTGATTTATGATGATCTTTCAAAACAGGCGGTGTCGTATCGTGAAGTATCGTTGCTATTGCGCCGTCCGCCCGGACGTGAAGCGTATCCGGGTGACGTGTTTTATCTACATTCACGACTTTTGGAGCGTGCCGCAAAGATTATTCAGAGCGACGAGATTGCAGCTCAAATGAATGACTTGCCTCTGACTTTAAAGGACAAGGTGCGTGGTGGCGGTTCGCTTACGGCATTGCCCATTATAGAAACGAAAGAGGGGGACGTTTCGGCGTATATTCCAACGAACGTTATCTCTATCACTGACGGACAGATATTTTTAGAGAGCGACCTCTTTAATGCGGGCGTTCGTCCTGCGATTAACGTAGGTATTTCCGTTTCGCGTGTAGGTGGGAAGGCACAAATTTCTTCGATGAAAAAAGTTGCAGGAACGCTCAAACTTGACCAGGCGCAGTTTCGTGAACTCGAAGCATTCTCCAAATTTGGCTCTGACCTTGATGCAGCAACGCAGGCTTCGTTAGACAAGGGGCGGCGTAACGTTGAAATCCTTAAGCAGCCGCAATATTCGCCTGTTCCGGTAGGGGAGCAGGTTGCCATTCTTTACTGCGGAGTGAAAGGACTGCTTTTAGATTTGCCTTTGAACAAAGTGCAGGACTTTGAGAAATATTTCTTGCAGGCGATGCGTGAGGATAACGCTCTCATTTTGGGGCGAATAGAGAAAGGGGAGATGAACGATGAGATAGGCAGTGTCATTGCGGGAGTGGCGGAAAAAGTTAAAAAGCGGCTGGCTTAATGTAGAATTACGAATTACGAATTACGAATTAAGACAAACGACAATCAATTACGAATTACGAATTACGAATTACGAATTGAGACAAACGACAATCAATTACGAATTACGAATTACGAATTACGAATTGAGACAAACAGAAACGATATGCACAAACAATATGCACAAACAATATGCACAAACAATATGCACAAACGATATGCACAAACAATATGCACAAACAATATGCACAAACGATATGCACAAACAATATGCACAAACAACAAGTGCGTCAGCCGTAATTCGTAATTCGTAATTCGTAATTCGTAATTGAAAAAAGGTGGCAGGACTAAAAGAACTTAAAAAGCGTCTATCGACAGTACAGCAAACCGAAGTAATGACTTCGGCGATGAAGATGGTGTCGGCATCCAAACTTCGTAAGGCACAGGGTGCTCTTTACAGAGCGAAAGCGTTTGCCCAAAAGGTAAATGTCGTGTATGATATGGCAGGCGGAGCAAAGGTGCGTGGTGTTCACGGTGGAACGAAGACCATTGTCCATAAGGAGGAGGGTCGTAGAGGTGCAAGAGCTTTAATAGTAGTTATTGCTTCAAATAAAGGACTTTGTGGCTCTTTTAACGCCGCTGTATGCAAAGAAGCCGAGTTGCGTTTCAAGAAATATTCTAATGCGGAATTTCTTTGTATCGGCATAAAAGGGTATGAATATCTAAATGCAAGAAAATATCCTCTATGCAAGGAGTTTGACGCTCGTGCAGAGTTGAAAACATATAACGAAGTTGCGGGTCTGTCGCGCTTGCTCTCACAGTGGTACGAGAAGGGCAGATATGATAAAATCGAAATTGTTTATTCGCATCCGTTAAACGCGATGAGCACAGAACGGCGTACAGTGTCGCTTTTGCCACTTGAGGAAGTTGATTTTTCAGCGGGCAGAGCAGGTGTAGCGAATGTGAAAGGTGCAGCGGATATAGCAAATGCAGCAAAAACAGCAGGAAGTAAGACGGCGGGCGTAGCAAATGCGGTGAGCACGGCGGACAATATGTCGAACGTCGATAATGTTTTATTTTTCCCCTCTCGTGCAGAAGTCGCCCAAACAATAATTCCGCTTATGGTTGCCGCATTGCTTTACTTTTTTATGATGGAAAGTGCTGTGGCGGAGCATGGTGCGCGAATGACTGCAATGTCGCAAGCCACCGACAACGCTCAAACGCTCGGCAGAGAACTCAATCTCACTTACAACAAAATGCGTCAGCAGGCAATCACAAACGAATTGCTTGAGATAATTGCGGGCGCAAACGCTCTATAGAGTTACGCCTCGCCACCGTAACTTCCGATTTACATACTTTTCCAGAAGTTATACATTCATGTAAGGACGTTCTGCTTTACTGTAGCAACGCAAAAAACGCCGACCTGTTATGGCTTCCGCGCACAGGAAGCACGCTCTCTTTGAACTGTAGTAACGCAAAAAACGCCGACCCGTTATGGCTCGGTACATTGACGATGTAAGAAAACTCCAACCCAACTGTGGTAAAACAAAAAACGCCGACCTGTTATGGTCAGCGTTTGTACCTGAGATCGGAATCGAACCGATACGAGTGTTACCCCATTGGTGTTTGAGACCAACGCGTCTACCAGTTCCGCCACTCAGGCTTCCCGCAAAGATAAGAAAATTTTTTTGGAAATCATCCGTATTGAAAATTAAGTATAGGTTCAACAAGCAAAATTCAAAAATATTTGCGTAAATTCGCGCGGTAATTCCTTTGTAAAAAAACATAGTGAACTTTACAACTTTCCTTGATAATGCAGCTATAGCATTTGTCCACTCCGCAGATAAATATGCGAGTAGATACAGAAGTGCCACGTCTAACTCACTGAATGTGCGGAAATCACTCTTTTTCCCACCAGCTCCCGACAATCGAACACTGACCGAAGAACCAACCTGCCAAACAAAACATTTTAATAACTAAAATTTAAGGAAAATATATATTATGTTAAAAACTAATTTTTTACGCTTTGCTTTAAGCATTTTGCTTTCATTTCCGTCTGTCGCTTTTGCATACATATATAGCGGAGACCAATTCCGTGGCGACAATTTGCTAAATGTTACATGGAACGAAACTAAAAGGGCGGTGCAAATTGATATATGTGTTTATGCAACCCTCTCAAATACTTGGATTTCACTTATTTATACAAATGAAGGACTCAATAATTCCGAAATTTTTATTGACGGAAAATCCGCACTTACTCTTCATATAACAGGCGATCATGGCAGTGGATCATCCACTGTGCCTGTGAACGTAGCTGCTACGGGTAATACGATTGGTTTTGGACCTGGAGAGTATTACTTTTATGCCAGTACGCTAGTATCTAAAATGCGATATGTCACTTCTGCCGGCGACGAAGTAGAGATACCGAGAACGGAAGCAGGACAAATTTTCGAAGCGTATGCCAGTGATAGACTTTATCATATAAGGTTTTACTATTATCCCGACAATGTTACAAGTAAAAATGTCACCGTAAAATTAGCGAATAATCAGGGTGTTATGGCTGGAGCCGCTACGTCAATACATTACGAATCAGACGTTGAAAGGTCCGTTGTATGTCCGGTTTCCATGAACAAGGTTGCAATATCTTCCCATAGTTTTGGTGCAAACGGAAATATTACCGTAAACGGCACAATTCAAAGTTATGGCGAAAAAGATATGGGATACCATGAAGGTTCGGGAACACAGAAGAGTATGCTTTTCATAGACAAGTCGAAGAATGATATTTTGGCATACGTTAATGCTCCATCTTCGCATACATCAACCGTAGCAAATGAAAATGCGTATGGAGCTAATTTTGTATCCAATATTCTTGGGGTTCAAAGTCGCGCATGGTATGAAACTCAACATACGGCATATATTCACAATAAGCGTCACGACCGCTTGGATGTTTGGAGATCGCCGAATGACAATATTGATGATCCAACGTATATTATCCCCCCATATCCGCAGCCAAAATCTTTAATAGCATCTTTGGCGCATAAGAATATTACGTTTAACATCGGCATAACGTCTTCGGGCAATGGAAACAGCCCAACTGACGGCTATGATATACAATGGAAAAGAAGTGGCACAAGTACGTGGAATAATTTCAGCACTCCTGTTTCAGGCAATCTCACTTACGACAAAAATGAAACTTCTCACAGCGTTACATTTGCCTACCCGCAATTAGAACAGGGCACGGTAAACTACGATTTTCGCGTTAAACGCCATAACATGAACTGGGGAGTATTTGATGCAACCTTAAATAATTTTGCAATTCCAACAAGCAGAGTATCTCTCAGGCAACTTTCTGCCTCTGCCGAAGCCAGCGGTATTCGCGTAAGATGGGATATCAATCAGGGTTATATTGAAGCAGGATGGGAGTATCGTGTATATAGAAAAGAAACGGAAGATGGAGTATATGGCGAAACACCTGTTTACAGGTTTGCATACGCGTCTGAGTCTGTAAGTGACGATGTAACAAAAGAATGGCTTGACGAAAATATAAACTTATGCGTTACATATTACTACAAAGTGGAACTGTGGAGTAAGGAATATCAGGCAGGAAATGCTAATGGCGCAGTAAAATATTCGACAATAGAAAAGTCTGATCCAATTGTTAAACCAAGCACAGGGACATATACAATAACAGATTTTCATGTATCCAAGGGATTTTATAATGACAGAGTAGAAATAAAGTGGGAAGTAGGAAACGACGCAGGGTTTACCGGCTATATTGTTACGCGAACGCCGTGGAGTACCAACGGATATGAGCAACAAATATATTCCGAAGACAACAGAGGAGGGAAGTATCAGTATATGTACGAGGACCGTAATGCCGTTCCGGGCGTTTATTACACATATACTTTAAAGGGAATGGTTACTTGTGTTACAACTCAACAGGCGGCTGATATTCAGGGAACAGGATTTGTTCTTCCACTTGGCGTTGTAAGCGGACAGGTAACATTCGAGGGCGGTAATTCTGTAGAAGACGTACAAATCCTTGTTGCAGGGGAAAGCCATTTTGAAAACAAAGCAATGGAGTTTAATACCGCGCAGGGAACGTATATAAAGATACCTTATAAAACAAATGCACTGACTCCGCAAGCAGTAACTTTACAAACATGGGTAAGACGGACGAGAAGCGGGACGAACGAAGAAATTTTCAGCAGCGATTGCAGTTACGATTTAACAATAAAAGGTGATGGTGCTATTTCTTTTACCGCTTATGATAGCGACCACGCAACGCATAATTATACAACTGCTGCAAACAGGGTTAAAACTGACGATTGGCATCACGTGTCGGTTAGTTTCCTTGCCGATGCCGGTTCAAACAAGGCACGCGTTATGGTTTATTTGGATGGAAAAATGACCGACAGCGCACTTATTACTTATCCTGCCAATAAAATAAACTTTGCATGTAATAATGATTTCTCTGTTATTGGTGGCGAAAACGGCGGATTTAACGGCTATTTAGACGAATTTCGTATTTGGAATGTAGAACTTAACGCCGAGCAAATCGAAAGTACTTATGACAGGTATATTTCGGGCAAGGAAGAAAATTTAAGCCATTACTATCGTTTTGATGAATTTAGTGGTTCTGATGTTTTTGATATGTCGGGGAGAGATAATGTCTTTAATGAAAATCATGGCTCTGTTATGGGTGGATTGACAAGCACCCGAACAACATCATTCCGTCCGTCCGAAGCGCAGTTAAGCATAAAAGGGGTTACAGATGCTAACGGACATTATATCATATCCACTATTCCTTACAGTGCGGACGGTATTCTTTATACATTAACGCCTGTTAAAGGGGTGCATAAGTTTAATCCGACAAGTAAACCGCTGTTTTTCAGTCAAAATTCCAATACTCATAACAATATTGACTTTACCGATATTTCATCTTTTAAAGTTTCCGGTTATGTGACTTATGACGGAGGCACTTATCCTGTTGAAGGAGTATCGCTGGAGATTGATGACCAGACGGTACTGAATGGGAAAACCGTTTGTACAACGGATGCAGACGGTTACTACGAAATACATGTTCCAATAGGTGTACATAAACTCCGTGCAGTAAAAAACGGGCATACGTTTATAAATGATGGGTTAGCACTGCAAAATGGTGAGGATATAAACTATCACGACGAAATAAGCAATCTTAATTTCAAAGATATTACAACAGTAAAAGTTATCGGACATATTGTGGGTGGGAGAATTGAAGATGACAAAGTATCAGGTTTTGGGGAGAGGATAAACAATATTGGTTCGGATGTTCTGTCGTTTAAAGCGGCAAAAAGCGAGAGGTATCATATTTATTCTGGAGCAAAAACAGATACTGTTCTTCACAATCAGGGTGAATGGACGAAAGCTGACTCAAAACGGCAGGATACTTCTATCGTTGTTGCAAACGAAAATGGATATACTATTCACGTCAGCCCCACAACGGGCGAATACGTAGCGTGGCTAAGACCCGAAAAATATGAAATTCAAAATATTTTCGTCAATGGCTACGGCAATATATATGAAAAGTTAGAAATGCTTGATTTGACAAACAGCACTGTTACGACTAATGATTTATTAAAAACATCAATTCGCACATGGACAACGTCATATAAACGTCCGCCGCAGGGCAACGAAAGCGATTCAGTGCTTGTTACCACAGAGCGTAGCGACACTGTAAAATACAATGCCGAGTGGGGTTATTTCTATCAGGCAATGCCGACTTACACCATTCAACAGGAAGTAGCAGTGGGCGATACGACTGTTGTTGTAAACTACTTTGGCGACAAAACATTTATCGTAACATCTGCGCTCACGAGCAGGAAAGATACTCTGCAAATAGTTTCCGAAGACGGCGAATATCTTTTCGGGCTGCCTGTTTTTGAACAAAGTCAGAATTACAGGTTTAAATTGACCGGAAATGAAGAATACTTAAATCATAGAAACGGCGATACTTCAAAAGTTCCGGTAATAAACGCAGTAGCGAGGATAAGCGCAGATTTGTCTTCGGTTGCCGGAGAACAGACAGTCAATCTTGACAGCACAGGAGTAGGCTATTATAATTTTATGGTTGGCGACCCCGAATTGCTGCATGGTGTTCGTTCATTAAGCACAGTTCTTACAATTGACGGTATTTCTTATTTTTCAACGCTTGGTGTTGCAGGGCTTAATGCGTACGTACTTGGAATGATAAGCACAGGTAACGACTTTCTTACTTTTGGTCCAAATCAGATGATTGCCGTTTTGCACGACCCGCCCGGATCCAACAGTTACTCCTACATCGAAAAAGGATCTGTATGGACATGTTTAACAGAGGGATATAAAGGTTTTAAGGGAGCACAGGATCTTGGCTTTATGATCTCGAATGGACTTAAAATTATGACAGGTTTTGGTGTTGAGACAGAAACGCAAATTATTCTTGAAACAGATGACGCTGCTCAGTTTAGAGAAGCATTGCAGTTTGGCGATAAAGTTGAGAAAAGCGTAGTGTTTACAAGGCGCATATCAACTTCCGCTTCCGATAAAAATGTGGGGCATGAAGCAGATGTTTATGTCGGTAATGCGACAAATATACTTTACGGACTTTCAAATTCCATTATTATAATGCGTAAAGAGGACCGTACGGCGATTACGGTGACAATTGACACTTTCGGCGACTACGCAATATGCAAAGATGAGGGTATTGCGATGGGACAAAGTTTTTCAACTACCTTTTTTTATACTCAGGCAGAGATAGAGCATATAATGATCCCGAAATGGAAGAACGTCATTGACAAGATACTTCTGCCACCGAATACTGTTGTGGACACTAACGCTATTACAAAGCCTGTGTACCTGTCGCTGTATCCTGTGACAGACCCGCGTTTCGGAAAGTCCAACACGGCTGATTCCACATATTACCTGATTATATATCCTGCGGGATATGTCCCCCCGAAAAAGCTCAAAGACGGATTGACTAACCGAACAGCAGGCACTTCTGCCGATTCCGTAAGCATTGACATTGATTCCGTTTCTTATTACGCAAGGCAAATTGAGGAATGGAAACAAATTATGGCGGATAATGAAAAGTCGCAAATAACTTTATCTGAACGTAATCCAAATCAGGAGGGAATAGTAAACTGGTCGGGCGTGAGTAGAGATGCGGACACTTTGACTATTGATTGGGCAGAAACGTTTAACGAAAATTATAATTACAGTTTTGGAGGAGGCGTTACGATAGAGCATAGTGAAAGTAATACAACTTCTAAGACGGATTATTACAGACGTGAGTGGTATGGTGGGGCGTTCGTAAGTGGGAAATTAGGTGGGAAATCAGCAGGTATTGGCGGTTATGCCTATCTTAAAACTGAGGAAGGGGAGCAACACTTAACGGCTGACAACACCATAACGCAGACTAAAATGAATATTGGCTTTGTGCTTAAAGAATCCGAATACAGGGATGAAATTACTGTTGATTACGGCTGGACGGCAAAGGGTACAGGAGCACTATATACTAATGTTCCGCCTACTATTGCCTTTAAAACGCGTGGTGGACGTACTTCCTGCCCTTATGAGGGAGCATACCTGACAAAATATTATGAGCCTGGACATCATATTCTGAGCGAAGCCACTATGCAGGTAGAAAAACCGTCTATTCGTGTAAAAGACGGCGTATATCGTGTGCAAGTGCCCGCTTCTCGTGCGGCTAATTTCGTTCTCGAACTCGGAAATCTTAGCGAGAGCAATAGTGATGTTATTTATAAACTCGGAGATCCTGAGGGAAGCAACCAACATGGTGCTGTCCTGATTATTGATGGGTTACCCCTGACCTCAGGTTCGGCACGCAGCATTTTTATAGAAGCAGGGAAGACAGTCGAAAAGACACTTTCAGTCTTGAAAGGACCGATAGAAAATAACTATGAAAATCTCGAAGTACGTTTGTCTTCTGCCTGCCAGAGCGACCCTTCCGATTGGTTGGATGATCTTTTTGAAGAAGTGGAAGTATCTGTTGAGTTTGTTCCATCTTGCAGTGATGTAAATATAGCGGCACCTGTTGATAAGTGGGTTGTAAATAAAACCGTTACAGGCGACAGTATGTTTATTGAGATTGATAACTTCGACAGGAATTATGCAAACTTTGGACATATTGAATTGCAGTATCGTAATTCGTCAGAAGTACAATGGCATAAATTAATGGATTTCTATACCGATAATGCGCGTTATGATCTTGGACAGGGGGCGAAAACATTGCTTTCGGACGCGGATGCCACAGCGCAATACACATGGAATATGTCGCAAATAGCGGACGGAAATTATGAGGTTCGTGCGAGAAGCGTATGTGAAACGACAAACGGTATTCTTATTAATGAAACGGTGAGCGATGTTGTCACAGGTGTTAAGGATATGATGCTTCCGCAGATCTTTGGTACACCACATCCGGTGGACGGCGTATTGCGTTCAAACGAAGACCTCATAATTACTTTCAACGAACAGATCAATGAAGGTAAAATATCGCACAATAATTTCAGTATAAGCGGAATAAAGAACGATGTCGCCACTGACCATAATACTGCCGTTCATTTTGACGGGGCAGGGGTTTATGCAATATCTCAATCGGAATTTAATTTTAATTTCCCGATGACGATAGAATTTTGGTGCAAAAGAAATGCACTTGGTGAATCTGCTATTTTCTCGCATGGAAAAGGAGCGTCTGCAATTTATATGGGCTTTAATGCAGATAACCACCTTGTTTTAAGAATATCGGGAAATCCTGAATTTGTCAGCGAAAATGCCATTACAAATACTGTAGAGTGGGGTTATTATGCTTTGGTGTATAACCCTGATGAAAATAGAGTTTACGTATATAAAGCGATAGGTTCTGATTTTGATGTTGAGATGGACAAACAGCTTCTCCAACCGTATCAGGAAAAAGGTTTTCTTGTGCTTGGTGCTTCGAGGGATCTGTCGGAATTTGGAAATTTTGATATGCACGGATTCTGTATTTGGCAAAGAGCGCACGATGCGGCAACGCTTATGGCAAATAAGGACAGAGTTTATGGATATAACGAACTTGGACTTTATGCTTATTTCCCAATTAATGAGGGATACGGCACTTTGATAAAAGAAAAAGAAAAAAGTCGTCATTTAGTATTGTCTTCGCCGTCCTGGAGAAATTTGCCAGAGGGAAAATCGCTGTATTTTGATGGCGTGGATGATTATTTTTTAATGAACACTGCGTCTTCCGTTGCTATTTCAAAAGAAAACAACTTTACTGTTGATTTCTGGTTTAAAACAAATGACTCTGACGGCACGTTGTTTTCCTGTGGCAGAGGAGATGGTGTGCAGGGCGAAGTTGCAGAACAAAAACTAAGCATTTCTCTTTTGGAGAGTAATTTACTCATATTGACAAACGGTCGTAGCTTCCGCGTTAGCGGTATTGACGTTGCAGATAATACGTGGCATCACCTCACACTAAGTGTGGACAGATCGGCATCGGCGAATTTGTTTATTGACGGAGAGCTTGTACTAACGGTGGACGCTCTCCTGTTCGGCGGTTTAGAGGGAGAAACGATGACACTTGGTGCTCGCCACTATCGCCTTATTTCCGGTGACACATGGCTTGACCCTGTAACGGATATGTACTATAACGGCTATATAGACGATCTTAAAATTTTTAATGCGCCTTTAAATGCTTCATATATAGAATATTTCGGAAACTTTCATCTAAACAGCAATATGTCTTCACTTGTGGCATACTATCCTTTTGACAGATATGTAGAAAACAGTAATGGGCAAATGGAGCTTGTATTTGATAAGAATGACCAGAAAATGGGTTCTATGGCGGACACGTCAGTACTTTTCGGTGCAGAACCATCGTCAGAAATAGCACCTGTCAAGGGTATGTGGCAAGTGTCGGACTATGCTTTTGACTTTATTACGTCCACAAATAAAATACTGATAAATCTCACTGACAATAAAAATGCTATAGAGCGTACCAATATCGCAATATCTGTAAAGGATATTGAAGATATGCATGGTAACAAGATGGACGGTACTTCTCTGTGGAATGCTTTTATCGACAGAAATACTCTTTTTTGGGACGAGTCGTCTATAAAGAAGACAAAGAAAAATGGCGAAGAACTTGAGTTTTATGTGACAATAAGGAATGAAGACAGCAAGGGTGTTAATTTTTCCATATATAATATTCCGCAGTGGCTCACAATAACCCCAAATGAGGGATCACTTACGCCTCTTGGCAGTATGGAATTGAAGTTTTATGTTAATGAGGCACTAAACCCTGGCAACTATGGGGCATTTCTTGAATTGCGTGGCGATTATTCAAGTTATCTTGATTTTGAACTTAACGTAGGTGAAGACAGACCCGAATGGAAACCGAACGAGCACAAATACCAAAATTCAATGGCTGTTATAGGGCAGTTGTTAATAGATAATATAATATCTACAAACGAAAACGATATGGTTGGTGCTTTTATAAATGGCGAATGTGTCGGTGTTGGGTCGCCTGCTAATTCTGACGGTAAATGGCTTGTAACCCTTAATATCCATAACGACAATGTATCAGCGGCTATAGATTTGCTTATATGGGACGACTCAAAAGCAAGAATATATATGGCAAGTCCCGATAATTTAACATTTACGAAAAATGCTATTACAGGCTCATCTACCGCACCGGTTCAAATACGGAATGTTGGCAATATTAACGTTATTCCCGTACATAAGGGATGGAATTGGATTTCGTTTAATGTAAAAAACAGTTCGGATAATTCAAGTATGATAAATATCTTTAACGGCATAGACAATGCGGTTGAAATAAAAAATCAGGGAGGTACATTTATACGTTATGAAAATGATGTATGGAACGGGTCTTTAAGGAATTATGGAAATGCCGAAATGTATATGTTAAAAATGGATGGGGATAATGCTTTATACCAGAAAGGCACTGCGGTTGATGTTACCGAAGAGAGTGCGCATATAAATAGAGGGTGGACGTGGCTTGGATACATGCCGCAAATTAATACAACAATAGAAGAAGCGTTTGCAGATGCGGAGCCACTTCCTAATGATTTCGTCAAAAGCCAGAATGAAATTGCCATTTATGACGAGCATACAGGCTGGGAAGGCACTTTAAAATATCTGCGTCCGGGCATTGGCTATATGTATAAATCAACTGTTTCCCGCGATTTTCATTACCCTGAAAACAGTTCGCTCGAAGCATTGGATAATATCGCCGTACGTAAAGCAGGTGCAGGGAGCGAAGACAAAAGTATAGTGTCAAAGTTTGTTAATAATCTGTCGATGATAGCAACGATAGAAGATATTGTTATTGCTGGTGGCGAGAAACTTATTGCAGAAGTCAATGGTGAAACAAGGGGGAGTGCTGACCCCGAAGCAATTAACGGAAAGATGCTTTTCTTTATGCCTGTATATGCTGATAGAGAGAGGGAAAACGTTAAATTCTTTATTGAGCAAAACGGCGATAAAATACCGCTTTTAGAAACAATAAATTTTAACACTGACGATATTAGAGGAAGCGTAGAGCAACCATTTGTGTTTAAAATAAAAAAAGGCAATACTCCTTACGTAAATGTTGATGACAGAAAATTAGCCGTATTTCCAAATCCTGTCAGGGATCATTTTACGGTAAAGACAGATTTGGATGCAGACGCATTGCTCGAAATTGTAAATATTCTGGGTGAGATTGTTTATTCGCAAAGAGTATCATCGCCGTTTGAGATAACTGTTTCGGGAGCACCTGTAACCAATTTGAAAGCAGGAACTTATTTAGTGAAAATATCGTCGGCGCAGTCGGTATTAGTTTCAAAAATAATAAAAAAATAATTTATGAAAGCACTTAAATTTATACCAATATTATTAATGGCACTTGCCTTGTTTTCCTGCGAAAAAGGAAAAAACATTGAGAAAAACGTTAAACAAACAGGATGGAAAGCACCGATAGCAGCTGATTATGAATATAATATGACCTACATAACAAAAGTGTCATTTAAAAAAGATGTTATAAACAAGAATACCAATACGGAAGTAGCGGCTTTTTGCGGCAATGAATGTAGGGGATGGTGTAAACTTGACGGTGACGGAGGTGCATATCTTGCCATATACAGCAATTCTTTCAGTGGGGAGGCTATTGAGATTAGAGTGTATGATAGCGAAAAAAAGCGTATTTATAGTAATTGTAATACGTTTGTTTTTGAAAGCAATGGGAGTGCGGGTAGTATAAATGAGGTAATTCGGTGTTATTAAACTCTTGCCCCTTAGTTATTATGTCAATCAGAGAAAATATGAAGGTAAAACAAACGATAATATTTACAGTACTTTTGCTAATCGGTTTTGTAGCCCAAATGCAGGCTCAAACGAAAATATGGTGTATTGGCGAATACGGACATGAATGTGACGTGATTGCAACATTAAATTTAGCTGACAGCACACTTGTTATTAGTGGAACAGGGAATATGGATATGGGGGTGTACGATACACCTTGGATGAACGAGGATCTTTCGGATGAAATTAAACACGCGCTCATAATAGACAGTGTAAAAAATGTTGGAAACGGTCTTCTTATGGGGTGTCAAAATCTGATTTCCGTAACAATGGGTAATAGCGTAACTGCCATTGAAGAATATGCTTTTGCAGGTTGCTCAAAACTTGCCTCTGTTACGATTGGCAGCCATGTAAACAGTATTGGGTATAACGCTTTCTCTTACTGTTCAAATCTGACCTCGGTAATTATTCCAAATGGTGTAATTGGTAGTCGCGCTTTTTCCGGATGTTCTGGTTTAATTTTTGTGAGTATCGGCAGTGGTGTAACCGCAATTGGTGGTGATGCATTTACTGCTTGCACAGGTCTAACCTCTGTAACAATTGGCAGCAATGTAGCTACTATTGGAAATTATGCATTTGACAACTGCACAAGTTTAACCAGAGTAATAAATCATTCCGAAACAGCACAAACAATAAATGCAAATGTTTTTGGAAGTGGCGAGGTAGCAAATGATACACTTTACGTTCCTTCGGTTAGCAATTACAACTCTGTTGATGTATGGAAAGATTTTGGTAAGATATTGCCTGTCACTCCTGTTACAAGTGTTTCGCTTGACGGCTGTACCTCAACGCTTACTTTGGACAGTGTCTTAACGCTTGTTGCAGATGTTTCACCGCTCAATGCGGTTGATAAGACTGTAATATGGGGTAGCAGCAATACAGCTATTGCGAGAGTAGATAACGCAGGTGCAGTAAGAGCAGTGTCTGTTGGCACAGCAAAAATATCTGTTATTACTGTTGATGGCGATTATTCCGATACCTGTACTGTTACCGTTGTTTACGCTGGCAGCGACAGCATTACGTTGAGCGATAATGTCCTCACACTTACGTTGGACAGCAGTGCCTTATTGACGGCAGTCGTTATGCCGACAAACGCCGACCAGTCCATGACGTGGAGCAGCAGTGATTTAGGCGTTGCGACTGTTTCTGATGGTGTTGTGGTCGCCGTATCTGCTGGTGAGGCAAAAATAGTTGCTACTTCTTTTGACGGTGGTAATTCCGATACCTGTACTGTTACCGTTGTTTACGCTGGCAGCGACAGCATTACGTTAAGCGATAATGCCCTCACACTTACGTTGGACAGCAGTGCCCTATTGACGGCAGTCGTTATGCCGACTAACGCAGACCTGTCCGTAATATGGAGCAGCAGTGATTTAGGCGTTGCGACTGTTTCTGACGGTGTTGTGGTCGCCGTATCTGCTGGTGAGGCAAAAATAGTTGCTACTTCTTTTGACGGTGGTAATTCCGACACCTGTACCGTTACCGTTGTTTACGCAGATATAGATAGCATTAGATTGAATTATGATACGCTTGAGCTTGCATTGTACAGTAACGTTTTATTGACGGCAGTCGTCATGCCAACAAACGCCGATCAGTCCATAACGTGGAGCAGTAGTGATACTGATGTTGCGACTGTTTCTGACGGTGTTGTGGTTGGCATATCTTTCGGCACAGCAAAAATATCCGTCACCACTATTGACGGCAGTTATTCCGACACTTGTGTTGTTACCGTTGTCTATGCTAATAGCCAGAGCATCACGTTGAGCGATAGTGCTCTTACACTTATATTGGACAGCAGTGCCTTATTGACTGCCGTTGTTATGCCCGCCGAAGCTAATCAGTCCATAACGTGGAGCAGCAGTGATTTAGGCGTTGCGACTGTGTCTGACGGTGTTGTGGTTGCTGTATCTGTTGGTGAGGCAAAAATAGTTGCTACTACTTTTGACGGTGGTCATTCTGATACCTGTACTGTTACCGTTGTTTACGCTGGCAGCGATAGTATCAGATTGAGCGATAATGAGCTTACACTCACATTAGACAGCAGTGCTTTATTGACGGCAGTTGTTATGCCCGCCGAAGCTAATCAGTCCATAACGTGGAGCAGTAGTGATGTTAGCGTTGCGACTGTGTCTGATGGTGTTGTGGTCGCCGTATCTGTTGGTGAGGCAAAAATAGTTGCTACTACTTTTGACGGTTGTCATTCTGATACCTGTACTGTTACCGTTGTTTACGCGAGCAGTGAGAGCATTACGTTGAGCGATAATGCCCTTACACTTACATTAGACAGCAGTGCTTTATTGACGGCAGTTGTTATGCCAACAAATGCCAATCAATCCATAACATGGAGCAGTAGTGATTTAGGCGTTGCGACTGTTTCTGACGGTATTGTGGTTGCCGTATCTGTTGGCGAGGCAAAAATAGTTGCTACTACTTTTGACGGTGGTAATTCCGATACCTGTACTGTTACTGTTATTTACGCGAGCAGTGAGAGCATTACGTTGAGCGATAATGCCCTTACGCTTACGTTGGATAGCAGTGCTTTATTGACGGCAGTCGTTATGCCAACAAACGCTAATCAATCCGTAACATGGAGCAGCAGTGATTTAGGCGTTGCGACTGTTTCTGATGGTATTGTGGTTGCCGTATCTGTTGGCGAGGCAAAAATAGTTGCTACTACTTTTGACGGTGGTAATTCCGACACCTGTACTGTTACCGTTGTTTACGCGAGCAGCGACAGCATTACGTTGAGCGATAATGAGCTTACACTTACATTAGACAGCAGTGCTTTATTGACGGCAGTCGTTATGCCAACAAATGCTAATCAATCCATAACATGGAGCAGCAGTGATTTAGGCGTTGCGACTGTGTCTGACGGTGTTGTGGTTGCTGTATCTGTTGGCGAGGCAAAAATAGTTGCTACTACTTTTGACGGTGGTAATTCCGACACCTGTACTGTTACCGTTGTTTATGCTGGCAGCGAGAGCATTACGTTGAGCGATAATGCCCTCACACTTACATTAGACAGCAGTGCCTTATTGACGGCAGTTGTTATGCCTGCAAACACCAATCAATCCATAACATGGAGCAGCAGTGATTTAGGCGTTGCGACTGTGACTGACGGTGTTGTGGTTGCTGTATCTGTTGGCGAGGCAGAAATAGTTGTTACGACTGCTGACGGTCTTAATTCCGATACTTGTGTTGTTACAGTCTTGCCACAGCCAATTTCAGCAGATACTGCTTTACAAAATATCACTATTGTAGGCGAGTATGGCGACATCAGCGAGCTTAATCCTGCATTTCATCCCAATATTTACGAATATACAGTCCTGTTGCCTTGTCCGGTGGAAGACAAAGTACTGCATATAATAGCTGATTATCCCAACAGAAATGCCATTACTTTTATTGATGAAGCCGATGTCGATGGAGTTATTACAATAAGTGCCGACGAAGCGGGCGACCACAGAGCAACAATTATGTTGATATTGCCTGACGGCGAAGCAAAAACATATACTATAACTTTCCGTCAGCGTGCTTCTTCCGAATTGCTGCGCCGACTGTGGGATGACATGATTGCCGTAAACCTTAATGAAGAAACAAATGGAGGTTATGAATTTGTGAAATTTAAGTGGTATATAGACGACGAGCCGACAGGAGATACAGGCGAATATCTGTATATAGAAAACAATTTGGCTAATGACGGAAAATATCACGTTGAACTTACAACATCGACAGGCAAAGTGATTTCAACGTGCCCTTACATTCATGCCGTTCTCCAAAATGCAGGTATAAAAATTTATCCCAATCCGATTGTAACAGGCAATATCCTGACAATAGAAGCGAATAGCAGTACGTCCGCGCAGGATGTGTCGCTTTACGATATCACAGGGCATTTATTGCAAACATATCCGTTAAATTACAGGCAAATGCTGCAATGTCCCATAATGTTACCTCATGGCATTTACATCGTGCGTATAGGCAATGAGTCGCAGAAATTTGTAGTCGTGAAGTTGTAAGTGTAAGTTCAATTAGAAAAGTTATGATTTATGCGGATGCGGAAATTTGGAATAAAGTTGTAACTTTGCGGGATGAAGCGACGATTTGTGTCTTTATTTTTTGTTTTGCTGATGTTGCCGGTGGTGACACAACCGACGTTCGTTATGCATTATTGCGGCGGACGACTGTACGAAGTGGGGTTGTTGAAGCAGGCGATGAGTACTTGCTGTGGAGATGACAGTGTCGCAAGTGTGCCGATACTTAAAGGCAAATGCTGCTCTGTAAGCGAACTTGTGCTGAATACTGATGATTTTTCTGGACAAGCGCAGGTGCAAGTGCCAGAACAAGCGCAAACTGCTTTTCATATAGATTTTGTTGGTTTGAAAACCGCTTTCTTGCGGGTGCTTGAACCAAGCGCAGTTTTATATTTTACTCCACCTGATTTTACTCCTTTCGCGGGTGGACTATGCGCTTTTCTTTGTGTTTTTAGGATTTAATTTTTTTTTAGGGTCGGGCGTTGGGGGCGTGAGGGATAGAGCGGATATCCTTTTGCTAAACGTGTGGATGATAGAATGTTGTGGACTTTTAGCGGATGACTTCTGTTTTTGCAGGTGAGCAAAAGATATGAGCGATAGCCCGACCCTGCGGACAGGCACTCCCTCGCCGTCCGCAGGGGCACGCAAAAATTTTTCTACATTAAATTTTAAAGATTATGTTAAATGTTTTTTTGAATAGCAATTTGTTGTATGCGCAAATTTTTCTGTACTAAATTTTAAAGATTATGTTAAATAGAGTTGTTAAATATTTTTTGGAGCACAGGTTTGTCGCGCTGCTTTTGTTAGCTGTGATTTTATGCTGGGGGATTGCGGTTGCGCCTTTTGACTGGGGGATAAATCGCATTTTTCCACGCTCGCCGATAGCGGTGGATGCTATTCCTGATATTGGTGAAAATCAGCAGATTGTGGCGACAGAATGGATGGGGCGTTCGCCGAAGGATGTGCAGGAGCAGATTACGTATCCGCTGACGACTTCGCTGCTTGGTATCGCGGGTGTTAAGACTGTCCGCAGTACGTCTATGTTTGGGATGTCTTTTATCTATGTGATTTTTGAGGAGAATGTGGATTTTTATGGTAGTCGTTCTCGCATTTTGGAGAAGTTGAGTGCGTTGCCTGTCGGTACTTTGCCTGCGGGGGTGCAGCCTGCGCTTGGTCCTGACGCGACTGCGCTTGGGCAGGTATTCTGGTACACGTTGGAGGGTAGAAATCCTGCTACCGGCGAGCCTGCGGGTGGCTGGTCGCCCGAAGAGTTGCGTACCGTTCAGGATTTTGATGTGAAATATGCTCTTATGAGTGCGGCTGGTGTTTCGGAAGTGGCTTCTGTGGGTGGATTTGTTAAGGAGTATCAGGTTGAGATAAACCCTGATGCGCTACGGGCGTACAGCGTTTCGGTTATGGAGGTGATGGATGCTGTGAGGAAAAGTAATTTGGACATCGGCGCGGAAACGATGGAGATGAACAAGGTTGAGTATATGGTGCGTGGATTGGGCTATATCAAGGATGTTTCGGATTTGGAGGAAGCGGTGATTACGGTGCGGGAGGGTGTGCCTGTGCGGGTGAAGGACGTGGCTTTTGTTACGCTGGGTCCTGCTTCGCGGCGCGGCGGGTTAGATAAAGAGGGGGTAGAGGCTGTCGGCGGAGTAGTTGTGGCACGATATGGTGCAAATCCGTTAGAGGTGATTGATAACGTAAAGAAGCGTCTTGCTGAAATGGAAACGGGAATGCCTCAAAAGGTGTTGCCTGACGGAACTGTGTCGAAAGTGACAGTCATTCCGTTTTACGACAGAACGGGTTTAATTCACGAAACTATCGGTACGCTCGAAACTGCGCTGGGGCACGAAATTCTTATATGTATCTTAGTGGTGCTTGTGCTGATTTTTCATTTTCGTGCTTCTGTGATTATATCGGGTCTTCTGCCTCTGGCGGTGCTGACGACATTTATTATTATGCGCTACACAAATGTTGAAGCTAATATTGTTGCGCTTTCGGGCATCGCCATTGCTATAGGTATTATGGTGGATGTGGGGGTGGTGATTGTGGAAAATATTGTTCGACATTTGGAGCGAACAGGGGGTGTGGTGAGAGGTAAGGCGTTGTCGGATTTAATTTATGTGAGCGTTACTGAGGTGTCGGGTGCGCTTTCTACTGGTATGCTCACGACTGTTATAAGTTTCTTGCCTGTTTTTGTGATGCAGGCAGAAGAAGGCAAATTGTTTAGACCACTCGCCTTTACTAAAACTTTCGCGCTTGTTTCGGCATTTTTAATAGGTTTTGCTTTGTTGCCGACTTTGGCTTATTATATTTTTTCGTGGAAGTCGAAGTTGAGGTCGAAGTTGCAGTCGAAGTTGAAGTGGAAGTCGAGGTCGAAGTCGAAGTTGATGTTGAAGTCGAGGTTGAAGTTGAGGTTGCCTGCGCTCGGACGTCTTATGCCCCGCTCGTGGATAATTCTCGTTGTCATCGCACTTATAGTAGTCCTGCTGACGTTCCAATGGCTACCTGTGGGCGCACACGTGGGCTTTACGTGGAATATCATCTTTGTAGTACTCGCAATCGGAATGATTTTAACACTATTATGGCTGCTTGTGCGATACTACGAACGTCTGCTGCGGTGGTGTTTAGCCAACAGGTGGAAGTTTATGATAATTCCGATTGCAACATTGGCTGCGGGCGGACTGATTTGGTCAGGTATGGGAAAAGAATTTATGCCCACTTTGGACGAGGGGTCTTTTTTGCTTATGCCTACAAGCATGCCTCATACAGGAGTAGAGCAAAATAGAAAATTAATCGCCACGTTAGACAGACGTGTGAACGCTATTCCAGAAGTAGAAACTGTTGTCGGCAAATGGGGGCGTGTAAATTCCGCGCTCGACCCCGCCCCTGCGCAAATGTTTGAAAACACCATTCAGTATCGCAGCGAATATATTTTGGACGAAAACGGTCGCAGGAAGCGTTTCAAGACTAACAGCAAAGGGGAGTTTATGCTCATAGACGGAAGAACGCATAACCCCAAAAACGGCTTCCGACTTATTCCTGCTGACAGTCTAATACCATATTCTTTTGGGGATTATTTCAGGCAGTGGCGTCCACATATTAAGAAGACTGACGATATATGGCAGGAGATTGTTAAGGTGACAAACCTTCCCGGTCTTACCTCTGCCCCCAAACTGCAACCGATTGAAGCACGACTTGTAATGCTTTCGACAGGTATGCGTGCGCCGATGGGCATTAAAGTTTCGGGTCCCGATTTGGCTTCGATTGAGCAGGGCGGAAAGATACTCGAAGCAGCGTTAAAAGAAGTGCCGTCAGTTGTGCCTGCTACTGTGTTTTACGACCGTGCAGTCGGTGCGCCATATATAGAGATAAAACTTAACAGACGAAATATGGCACGTTATGGCTTGCAGGTCGAAGACTTGCAGGAAGTCATCGCTTCCGCAGTCGGCGGTATGTCGCTCACCACCACTGTCGAGGGACGCCAGCGGTTTCCTGTGCGCATACGCTATCCACGCGAATTGCGGGGCGACCCCGAAGCACTGTCGCGCCTGATTATTCCCACCGCTTCGGGCGCACAAATCCCTTTGAGTGAAGTCGCCGACATCGTTTACACGCAGGGTGCGCAGATGATACAGAGCGAAAATACTTTTCTTGTCGGATACGTGATTTTTGACAAAGTTGCTGACCGCGCCGAAGTGGATGTAGTTTTAGAAGCTGCCAAACATTTGAAAAACATTCAATTACCCAAAGGAGTGTCTTATACCTTTGCAGGAAGTTACGAACAGGAGCAACGTGCCACAGAGAGGCTACTCTTAGTTATCCCGCTTTGTCTATTGGCAATCTTTATTATTCTCTATGCAAGGTTTAGAACTGTAACAGCCTCACTTATCCACTTTTCGGGCGTTTTTGTTGCCTTTGCAGGTGGATTTATTTTGTTATGGCTCTACGGGCAGGATTGGTTTATGAACTTTACCGTAGGCGGAGAAAACGTGCGCGACTTTTTCCAGATGCATACCATAAATTTGAGCATTGCCGTATGGGTCGGATTTATAGCACTTTTCGGCATTGCCACCGATGACGGCGTACTTATGGGAACGTACATTCACGACCTTTTTGAAAAAGAAAATCCGCAGACACGAAAAGAGATACGCGAAACAGTCGTCCGCGCAGGTCTTAAAAGAGTTCGCCCCGCCGCGATGACCACAGCAACAACACTAATCGCCCTTCTGCCCGTGCTAACCTCCACAGGAAAAGGCTCTGACATCATGATACCAATGGCAATCCCCACTTTTGGCGGTATGCTTATTCAATCAATGACAATGTTCGTCGTACCCGTACTGCAATGCTGGTGGCGCGAGCGAAAAGCGAGACAGTTATGAAGAATTATAGCATTCCCCCGCCTCGCAAGCTCGGCGGGGTCGGGCTTTCCGCTTCAATCTTTTTGCCAATTCCACTTGTGTGCCACGACCCACCGACACACGCAGAACCCACCACCGTTAGCAAAACATACTTGCAGCAAAAAGGATTTCCGCTGCAATCCCTAATGCGCCCACCCAAAACCCCACCTAAAATACCAAAAATTATGAACAAACTAACATTACTACCAATAATATTCAGCCTGACCACTATACAGGCGCAGCAGCCAGACTCGCTGTCCCACTATTTGGAAGTTGCTGCTGAGAACAATCAGTCTGTAAAGGCAGCATACCACAAATACGAAGCCTCTCAACAAAAAATCAGGCAAGTCGGCACACTCGAAAACCCGCAATTAGACATGGGCTTCTACGTAGAACCTATGGAAATAACGAGTGGGCGAGAGATTGCCCAATTTCAACTTATGCAGATGTTCCCCTGGTTTGGCACACGAAAGGCGGCACGGAAAGAAGCACGTGCCATGTCGGGAATGGCTTACGAAGAATACCGTATAACGTTAGACCAACTATATGCTGATGTAGCCAATGAATGGTATTCGCTCTGCTTGTTGCAGCAGCAGTTAAACAACAGCCGCGAAAATCTAAAACGATTGGAGCAGTTAGAAAAACTTGCGTTGCAGAAATTGTCGTCAGGGAGCGGCGGAGCTACTGCAACGCAGGCGAGGACTGCGGCTTCAGGCAACGCAAAGCAAGAGAGTAGTCCCGCCAAAGGCATGGGAGGCATGGGAGGAATGAACATGGGGACAGCCACTAACACTACCACCAACACAGTAACAGCACAAACGTCCATGTCTTCTATGGGCAGTAGCACAGGAATGTCGGAAGTCCTGCGTATTCAGATGGAAAAAGTAGAATTAGAGAACGAAATAGAAAATATTTTATCGCAGCAGGAAACATCTAAGGCACGTTTCAACACACTTCTAAATCGTCCTCCGCAAAGCGAAGTGCAGATAACAGATACGCTAATGCAAATTCCTTTTGTGTTAGATATAGCAGAGGCTATGGAACTTATAGCAGCACAAAATCCCCAGTTGAAAATGATTAAAGAAGAAACTGCGTCATATCAGGCAATGGGGGATATGGGGAAAAAAATGGCTGCACCCATGATAGGTGTCGGCTTGCAGTATATGTTGATAGGTAAGAGCAAGATGAGTACCATGCCAGAGATGAACGGAAAGGATATGTTTATGCCTATGGTGTCGCTCAGTCTGCCTGTATATTGGGGCAAAAGCAAAGCCATTCAGAGAGAAAGCAGGCTCTTGCAATCGGCAGGTGAAGCAGAATATTCTGCTTCGCTCGGCGTACTTCAGACGACATTATATGAAGCCAAACGTCAGTTAGAGGAAGCTTCCCGCAAAATCACGCTTTACAAAAAGCAGGCGACATTAGCAGAAATTACTTATCGTTTGGTAGAGCAAGAATTTACGTCTGGAAAAAGCGATTTGAGCAGTGTAATTCAAGTGCAGCGGCAGCTGCTTGATTTCAGGCTAAAACAGGCGGAAGCAGTGGCGCAATATAACAAAGCAGTTATTAATATAAGGCAATTAATTTCAAAATAATGCGACCCTCAAAAGCAGGCACACATCAAAACAAATTTTAAAAAATCACAAACACAATGAAAAAACATTACATACTTTATGGTTTAATCCTGATTGCAGGAATATTTTTAGGATGGATGATTTTCGGCGGACATTCGCACGACACTGAACAACAAACCGGGCAGGCGAAGTCTGCACAATGGACATGTTCAATGCATCCTCAAATCAGACAGGACCACTTCGGCACTTGTCCCTTGTGCGGAATGGACTTAATACCTGTCGGAACAGGTGATAGTTATGCCGAAGACGTTATCCATCTATCCAAAGAAGCAATAGCTCTGGCGAATGTGCAGACGACTGTCGTCAGTCGGGCGCAGCCTGTCAAGGAAGTGCATTTGTACGGTATTGTCCAGCCCAATGAACGTCTGTCCCAGTTGCAAGTATCACATATTGGCGGACGTATTGAGAAGTTGTACATTAACTCAGTCGGCGAAAACGTCAGGAAGGGGGAGTTGATAGCAAGTATCTATTCGCCCGAACTTCTCAACGCGCAAAAAGAACTGTTGGAAGCGTTGAAAATGCAGCCTGTTCAACCTGCTCTGATAGATGCCGTAAAAGAAAAGTTACGTCAGTGGAAGATGACCGAAGCTCAAATTTCATCTATTGAGCGTACTGCAACGGTGTCCCCGACAATAAATATTGTTGCTGACAAGAGTGGGGTAGTAACGGCGAAAAAAGTAGAGCAGGGCGACTACGTCAGTCAGGGGAGTGTGCTGTTCGACTTATCGGATTTGTCTTCTGTATGGTTAGTGTTTGACGTTTATGAGGCAGACCTGCCTTATTTAAAAATCGGAGATTTGGTTACTTACACACTGCAAGCGTTGCCTGAAAAGACTTTTACAGGTCGTTTGTCGTTAATAGAGCCTGTTTTGGATAAGACTACGCGTACTGCCAAAGTGCGGGTAGAGGCGGCAAATCCACAAGGATTATTAAAGCCTGAGATGTACGCACAGGCGATTGTTTCCGCCAAACTCATCTCACGCAAAAACGAGATTGTAATTCCCAAAACGGCTATTCTCTGGACGGGGCGGCGTTCTATTGTTTATGTGAAGCAATCTGATGAGTCTTCTTTCCAGCTTCGTGAAATCACGTTAGGTGCTTCGCTCGGCGATGCATACGTTGTGTTGTCAGGTCTTAGTGAGGGCGAGGAAATTGTTACTGACGGAGTATTTGCGATGGACGCAAGTGCGCAGTTAGAGGGCAAAGCAAGTATGATGAACAGACCACCTGTTGCAGAGGCTACGCAGGATGCTGTACTCACCGTTCAAGGACTTTGTGGTATGTGCAAAACACGTATAGAGACTGCTGCAAAAAGCGTAAAAGGTGTCATGTCAGCTGTCTGGAACTCCCAAACCAAAGAACTGAACCTCACTTACGACAAGACATCAGGCGAAGTTCCCGACCAAGCCGCCAAAGCCATCGCCAAAGTCGGTCACGACAACAACAGCTACAAAGCCCCCGACGACGTTTACAACGCACTGCCCGGCTGCTGCAAATACCGATAAGAATTGTCAATTGTTAATTGTCAATTGTCAATTAGGCTGACGCGGTTGTTAATTTAGAATGTAGAATTTAGAATTTAGAATTATTGCTGACGCGGTTGTTGTTTGTGCTTGTTGTTTGTGCCTGTTGTTTGTGCCTGTTGTTTGTGCCTGTTGTTTGTGCCTGTTGTTTGTGCCTGTTGTTTGTGCCTGTTGTTTGTGCCTGTTGTTTGTGCCTGTTGTTTGTGCATACCGTTTGTGCGTAGGAATTGCTGCTGGTTCGTAATTCGTAATTGATTTTATTTCGTGTTTGCAATTCAAAAAGGCACTTTTGCAATTTGAGGTGCTGTGGGTAAGTTATGAACACTGACATCTTCTGTCAGGCGCATTTATTATTCACCATTTTTATTTCTGGCTGTGCGAATAATTTTTTAATTTTG
>JAISPZ010000082.1 GCA_031274555.1 Bacteroidales bacterium
CGCTTGCGCGGACTATGCCGAGCGTGAGCGACTTCATTGCGAAGCAATAATCCCTAACGCAGCCCCCCGCACAGCCCCGCGCACTCCCACCGCAACAACCAACCACTCCTGCCGCCCGCACTCCCCACAGCCCCCGCAACAACCACCCATCCCCAATCCGCCCGCCCCACAAGCCCCGCGCACTCCCACCGCAACAACCAACCGCCTCATCCCGAACTCACAGTTATTTTCACGTGTATTGCGCTTCAAAATTTCAAAATGTTACAACTTTTTCCGATATTTCGTACATTTGTAGTCATTTGATGATTATTTAAAACAGCGTAGCTATGCATATTGTATTTTTAACAGGGGCAGGGATGAGCGCAGAGAGTGGCTTATCAACGTTTAGAGATTCTGGTGGACTTTGGGAAGGGTACGACCCTCAAAAAGTTGCGAGCATTGAGGGATGGTACTCCGACAGGGCAATGGTGCAGGAGTTTTATAATAAAAGACGAAGTGAATTAGCTAAGGCAGAACCTAATCAGGGACATAAATTGATTGCAGGATTAGAGGCTTACTTCAAAGTTACAGTTATTACGCAGAATGTTGATAACCTGCATGAAAAAGCTGGCAGCACAAACGTAATTCATTTGCACGGCGAGCTGACAAAAGCCTGCAACGAAGCCAAGACAGAAGTGCTTGAAATAGGCACACGACCGATATTTCTGGGTGAAAAAGCGGCGGACGGCTCTGATTTGCGACCTTTTATCGTTTGGTTCGGCGAGGCTGTTCCCCTGATTGAGAAAGCGGTAGAGATTATTTCAGAGGCAGACATGATCGTTATCGTTGGGACATCCATGCAAGTATATCCCGCAGCGGGGTTAATCCATTATAGAAAAAAGGATGTTCCCACATTTCTTATTGACCCCAATGATGTAGTAGTACCTGATTATGTTCAAGTTATCAAAGAAAAGGCAAGCGCGGGAATGTCAATTTTAATAAATAAAATACGATAAAAATTTTCAATTCGGTAAGTCTTCTGCTGTCCATAACTTTTAAATTGTCCATAACTTTTAAATTGTTCCAATATCCTTGCCTTGACGGAGTCAGTGCTTGCGTGTGCAAAATTCTTCCTTTCCGCCTCTATAAATTACCAAAATAGTACTTTAGATTTCTTTCTTTCTTTCTTTCCATACTTTACAATCAAGGTTTTTGTCAGAGGTTTGCACTCTAAACGACTTAAATTAATGATTTTAACTACAATTGATTACAAATTAAAATGAGTTTGTCATGGGGTGGTGTTAGGGCAAATATGTCTAATTATGCGTATTGGAGTTTATTAAATTTAATAAATTGCTAAATTTGCAGTATTAACAAATAAAACCGAATACTATCGAAAAGAAAAAATAATGGCGCAGTAATTTACGCCACAACATATTAACAGAGCTTTGGCTCTTATTCTCACGTAGTCGAAAACTTAGGAATTTTCTATTTATGCACGAGAATAAGTCAGTGGTGGCTCACGCTTTGGCGTGGGCTGTTCGCGCTTATTTGTGCATAAGGTCTCCTAAGTACCTCGATCGTGAATAAGCAGAAAACGAGCAGTTCCGCGCTTTTTTATTGCTTAAAGTTTAAGAGTTGCAAGTTCAGCAACCTTGAATTTTTAATGGCAAAAAATCAGAACAGCAATCTTCACAGTGCTAAAAAACAGAAAAACGATGAGTTCTACACTCAACTTTCCGATATAGAACGAGAGATGCAACATTACAAACAGCATTTTTTAGGAAAAACAATTTACTGCAATTGTGACGACCCCGAATGGAGTAATTTTTTCAAATATTTTGCACTGAATTTTGAACATCTGCGCCTCAAAAAACTTGTTTCAACGCATTTTGTATATTCTGATATGTTTGTTGAGGGCGAAACTTATAAATTAGAAATTGTCAAGGGGTTGGATTTGAATGAGGACGGTAAAATTGATTTGGCAGACGTTGTTAAAACTACGCTCAAAGGTAATGGCGATTTTCGTTCAACAGAATGTATAGAAATTTTAAAACAGGCAGATATTGTTGTTACAAATCCACCGTTCAGTCTTTTTCGGGAATACGTGGTGCAACTTGTAGATTATGAAAAAAAGTTTTTGATTATTGGTAACAGAAATGCCATAACCTACAAAGAAGTTTTTAGATTAATCAAAGAAGGTAAGATGTGGCTTGGGCACGAGTTTTATAGAGGCAATGCATATTTTGAAGTACCAGAAGATTATGCGAATACTCAGTTAATAATACTGAATGGCAGGCGTTTAGTAAAATCCAGAAATTGCTGTTGGTTTACAAATATGGACTATAAGGAGCGTCACGAAAACATAATTTTGTACAAAAAATACAACGAAAAAGACTATCCGAAATATGACAATTACGATGCTATAGAAGTGAGTAAAGTTGCTGATATTCCCATAGATTACGATGGAAATATGGGTGTCCCTGTAACTTTTATGGACAAATATAATCCCGAACAATTTGAATTAGTTGGAATGGGAGAGGATAACGGTACAGGATTTTCGGGCGGAGCTTGGCTTGGTGGCTCAAAATCGTGTTTAGTCAATGGCAAAGCTGCTTTCAAAAGATTATTTATCAGAAAAAAACGAATAATATGAAACGAGCATGACAGATGTTTACGCGCGAGTTCCATACAATCTATTCACAACAATTTATAAAGAGATGAAAATACAATTACACGAAATCACAGTAAAAGATGTCGCGGAAAACTACACAAACAACAATGAAGAGGGCGTTATTGGCTACGGCGGTAAATTAAATATCCGACCCAAATATCAGCGGGAATTTGTTTATAAAGACCAGCAGCGCGATGCGGTAATAGAAACCATAATGAAAAATTTTCCGTTAAACGTAATGTATTGGGTAGTTAATGATAATATCTACGAAGTGCTTGACGGACAGCAGCGCACTATAAGTATCTGCGAATATATTAAGGGTAATTTTTCTATAAAAATAGATGGTAATCCGCTATATTTTCATAATATGACACAAGACCAAAAAGAAAAAATTTTAGACTATCACCTAATGATATATTTCTGCGAAGGAACAGACAGGGAAAAATTAGACTGGTTCAAAATAATAAATATAGCTGGCGAAAAACTCACAAATCAGGAGTTGCGCAATGCTATTTATACAGGCGAATGGTTAAGCGACGCAAAAAAATATTTCAGCAAAACGGGATGTCCTGCGTACGCCATAGCAAGCGACTATTTAAGCGGATCGTCAATACGACAAGAGTATTTGGAAACGGCAATAAAATGGATTTCTAACGCCAATATAGAAGACTATATGTCAGAACATCAACATAGTTCGAATGCAAACGAGTTATGGTTGTATTTTACAAGCGTTATAAATTGGGTAAAAGTCGTATTTCCACACTATCGTAGAGAAATGAAAGGTATTGAATGGGGCGATTATTACAATCGTTTCAAAGATTTACAACAGAACTCTGTGGAGTTGGAAGCAAAAATAAAAACGCTAATGCAGGATGATGATATAACAAACAAAAAAGGTATCTATGAATATGTGTTAGACGGCAATGAAAAACATTTAAACATTCGCGCTTTTACCGACAGCATGAAACGTAGCATATACGAAAAGCAGGAAGGGTCTTGTCCACTTTGCGATGGTCACTTTAATATATCAGAAATGGAAGCCGACCACATAACCCCCTGGAGTGAAGGCGGAAAGACCGCAATAGAAAACTGCCAAATGCTGTGTAAAAATTGCAACAGAACAAAAGGCAGCAGATAGCCCATATTAACACCAAGCCTCGCGAAATGGAAATATATCGTTAATATTGAGCACTTACTACATCCTTATCGACAATATTCCAGCAGTCGGCAACATAATTGGGTCTGAATAGTGCTTGCGTGTGCAAAATTCTTCCTTTCCGCCTCTCGGAACAATAATTCCAAATTACGCACCCTCTGTGAGGTGCATATTGTAAGTTACTAACTGTTTGTCGCACTAATGGTTTGACAGGTTCTTTAACTTTACCTGTGCATATTGTAAATTACTAACTGTTTGTCGCACCTCAATTTGCAAATATGTCGCTATACTGAAAATTTTTTGTAATTTTGTAATCTATGTAATTTTGTAATCTAAAAGAAAAGGCAATGGAAACTACGACAAAAACAACAAGGACAACTAAAAAAGTTCCTCTCGTGAGAAAGAGTGAACCGAAAACATGGTTAATAAAGAATGGAGTAAGAACGGAATTTGAACTCCCGCCTCTATCGGGCATTCCGTCAAAAGCCGCAATTTGGGCAGAGAAACATCCCAACTTCGGCAAAATTCTTGATTATGAAGCGGTAATGCAATAATGGAACGATATTTATTGGATACGAATATTGTATTGTTTTATGCAATGCAACGGGATAGATTGACCAAGAAAATATTGGCAATATTGGCAAATTATGAATTTAATAGAAAATTTGTAATCAGCGCAATATCTATTGCGGAAATAGGATTATTGACTAAAAAAGGAAAAATAAAGTCGAAGTGGACGAAAACAAATGATATACTACAAGCAGTCAGCGATTTGGATTTTGAAGTTCTACCTTTTACAAAAAATCATGCAGACCGTTACTGGAAGTTAGACACCCCCAATGAGCACAAAGATCCATTCGACCATATAATTATCGCACAAGCCATAGAGGAAAAGATGTTACTGATAAGTTCCGATACGGATTTTGAGTATTATTCCCGACAAGGTCTTGATATACTTTTCAACGAAACAAGATAATATATTCGAGGAACAAGTGCAATGCGCTTTATCGGAACGGTATTTTACAATTTTGGCAGTTGGGAGTTAATTTTTTTTGAGGTGCTGTACACACTAAAAAGATGGTGCGTGATGCGCTAAAAACCTGTATCGCTTATTTTGTTGTTATTTGTATTATTTGATTTTATTTGTAACTTTACGGAACAAAAATCAAAATAAGGTTATGTTATTTACTCTTTTGCAGTTCTGGTTTCCATACGATAACCGTTCAATCAACCCTGACGGACTTAGCGAGGGCGAATTTATTATCTATACCTGCATATTAGCTTTTGTCCTTTGGGGTGCCTGGAAGTTGTTCGGCAAACGCTTTGATAAAGGCACTAAATAGCCTTGCGCCTCTCTTTCATCATTAATTTTATTGATAGTAAAATATTTGGATACCGTTACGCCTGCTTAGTACGGTCAGTTCTTGTTTTTGAGGTGCTGCACACGCGAAAAGGTGGTGGGGTGGGGTGGGGCGCGTTGAGAATGGGGTAGTTGGTTGATAGGTTGTCGCTGCGGGTGGGCTGAGGGAGTGGGGTTGGGGCGCGTTGAGAATGGAGCTGTTGGTTGATTTGTTGTCGCTGGGGGTGGTATTGGGGGTTGGGGTTGGGGCGCGTTGAGAATGGGGTAGTTGGTTGATAGGTTGTTGC
>JAISPZ010000111.1 GCA_031274555.1 Bacteroidales bacterium
GTTGAGGCGGGGTTGCTCGTGGGGGCGGGGTTGCTCGTGGGGGTGGGGGGCGAGAGGGTGGGGGCTGTGAGGGCGTGGGTTGTGTGGGTTGCGGTTGAGAGGATTGGGGTTGCGGGGGCGGGGGCTGCGGTTGCGTGTGTGTGGGTGCTTGCGGGGGCTGTGGGGATGACGGACGGCAGGCTGTAGATTTCAATGCCGTCGATTGCTTGCAGGGCAGCGTAGGCGCGAGTGTAGAGCGCGTGTTCGTGCGCGGTGATACGGTCCAAGCCGATATGCAGGATGTAGCGCAGGGACGCTGAAAGCGTCAGGGCATCGGCGACAGATGGTGTACCTGCCTCAAACTTGTAGGGCAACTCATTAAAGGTGGTGCGCTCAACCGACACCTCTGAAATCATCTCTCCGCCGAATTGATAGGGTGGCATATCTTCAAGTAACAATCGTTTGCCGTACAGTACGCCGATGCCCATGGCGGCGTACACCTTGTGTCCCGAGAAAGTGTAGAAATCACAATCAAGCTGCTGTACATCCACAAAGGTGTGCGCCGCCCCCTGCGCCCCGTCCACAAGCACTATCACACCATAACGATGAGCAATATCCACAATTTTACGCAATGGATTTAACGTTCCACTCACATTATAGATATGCGCTACAGCGAGCATTCTCGCACCTTTTTTCAATTCCGTTTCTAAACGAAGCATGTCTAAAACTCCTTGCCTGTCAATGGGTATAACAACAAATTCTGCGCCCACACGCAGGCATAGCTGCTGCCACGCAACAAAATTGGAGTGGTGTTCGCCTACTGTAACAATAACTCTGTCGCCTTTCTTTATGTGTGTGTTTCCATAGCACTGCGCCACAAGATTTATTGCTTCTGTTGTTCCACGAGTAAAAATTATTTCTGCACTTTCTTTTGCGTTCAAAAATTTTTGAACTGTCGCACGCGCTTCTTCGTACGCTTCTGTTGCAAGGATACTTAAATGATGCACTCCTCGATGAACATTGGCGTTGATATGCGTGTAGTAGTCGATAATGGTGTCGAGAGCAACTTTCGGTTTTTGTGTGGTCGCCGCATTGTCGAAATATACGAGCGAGCGACTGGGGATGGGGGTCGAGGCAGAGGCAGGGGTCGGGGCGGGAGTTGAACCACCGACAGCAAAGCTACCACCATCAGTCAAACCACTGCCGACAGCCGAACCGCTATCTATAAGCGGAAAATCTTCACGTATGTTTAATAAATCTTCACGTATGTTTAATAAATCTTCCATCTTGTTGTTTGAAGTTGAACGATTTCAAAACTGCTTCAAAACTGCTTCGAGCTGTTTGACGAAATCGGTTGTTGTTTGTTGATTTCTCATAGTGGTACGGCGGGCGGCGGAAATGGGGCGAACGAAGGATTATCGGGCTGTTGCCGAAAATGCTTCGGGGCGTTGGTTGCGTGAGGGATTGAGCGGATATCCTTTTGTCGGCAGTGGGTTCAATGGCTGCAGTCGGTATGGAGCTTACAGGTGGATTTCGCAGCAGGGCTTCGCTTTTGCGAGCCGACAAAAGATAGGAGTGAAAGCCCGACCCTGCGACAGACAGGCACTCCCTCGACTGTCTGTTGCGGGGGCACGCCCACAGCTATGGCACGCCCACAGCTATGGCACGTCCACAGCTATGACACGCCTACAATTATCATTCTATCGCTTGGCTATCTTTTTTGTGACAATGCCTCTGTCTGTACTTATGCGAAACAGGTATATTCCTGATTTAAGTGAAGAAATATTTATTGTTTTTCCACTTAATCCCGCACCGTTCCCACTTAATCCCGCACTGCTTCCACTTAATCCCGCCCCACTCTCACTTAGCCCCGCCCCGCCTGCCTGCAAAACTTTACGCCCCCTCACATCAAAAATCTCTATTTTTCTTAACTCTACACCTAAGGCGGAAATAGTCACGAAATTACCTGCGGGATTGGGGAAAACCCCAACACTTTCGGAATTTGGAAGTTCGTCATCTATACCAGAGCTTAACGGCTCAAACTCAGCCGAAAGAGAAATATTTTTTGTCATTCTCACATTGTATGGATTTGCAGAATGAAGTCCGTCCGCGCTGCTCCATTCTACAAAAACATATCCTGAGTCGGGAATTGCGACAGCAGCAACTACCGAATTCTTTTCATAGCGCGGATACCCTTGAGTATAAGTAGTTACTGTCCCTCCCGATGAGCCTGACAATGTAAGACTGTAAAAAGCGGGAATATCGACCGACACAGCCTTGCGAACTTGCAATACGTTGCTGTCATAATAAACAGGGATGACTACATATTCTTTCGTTCCTTCAACAATATTTTTGTCGTACCAGACCGTATCAGTCAGACAGCTATCAACAATAACATCATTGCAATAAATTACATACCCTCGAACAGAAAAACTGTCTATCGGCGCACTCCATTTTAAACAGACAGAGTCAAAATAAATTCTATCCGCAGAGAGAGAACGCACCGCGTTCCCACGCTTTTTATGCGGGGATGCCTCCGAAATAGCCGCAGCCGCATCAATAGTTCCTGCAAACATATTCAAATCCTGATTCATAAACTCCTTGTCCTGCGCCGAATTTTGAAGTATCGTTGTGATTTGGTCCACCGTAAGAGTTGAATCTTTTGAGAGCATTAATCCCACGAGTGAAGCCACAATGGGACAAGCCATAGAAGTGCCTGCCATCTGGTCATAACGTTTTTGGTAAAATGGAGAGGAATTACTTATACCAAGCGAACTATAATGAAAAACAGTGCTAAAAATGGAAGTAATTGAATTATATCCACCAGGAGCTGCAATAGTAACCCATTTGCCGTAATTTGAAAAATACGAAAGATTACGAGTCCCATCCACCGAAGCAACCGCTATCGCACCATTGTACGCTGCGGGATACTGTTTCTCAGATATACCATCATTGCCCGCAGCAGCCACCACTACTATACCCTTTTCGTAGCAGGAACGTATTATTTCTTCGTTTGTGCGACTGTATTCATTTAATCCCCACGAACAACTTATGACCCTTGCCCCATGTTCGGCAGCCCAAATAACACCGTCGTAAGCATTTATAACTCTGTCAAGCATATCAAGCCGCCAGCCGCCACATCCCATAAGCGTTACCCCTGATGCAAGCGAAGCAATTCCGACACTGTTATTACTTATCGCCCCCACATTTCCAGCGCAGTGCGTTCCGTGTGACGCTGCACGTCCAAGACTTGTGTTCGGGTCTATACCCACAGGATACGATATACCCACAGTATCGTGCACCATGTCATATTGCAGATGGTCAGGAATACCAAGGTCCTCATGATGACCATACACAGCATTATCAACAACTGCAACTATTATGTTCGGATTGCCCTGAGCAGAGTCCCATGCCTGCTCTGCATTGATTAAATCAAGGTGCCATTTTAGATTTCTACCTGAAACTGTACCATAAAAAGTATCGTTCGGTATCATATAGATACGATTTTCGGGAACACGCTCTACCATTTCCACACTGCTGTTTCCAGCAAGTTCATCAATAAAAATGTCCACGTCCACACTGTCGGGAATAGATATTTTAAACGTCCTTTCCAAAACGCTATTATCCATAAAAGACATTGAACGCGCTTGCTCGGCAACATTATATTGGCTCAATAATTTCGAGGAAAGAGGAAGTGATTTTGCTGATATTTTTTTCTGCCCTTTCGTCACTTTCGGAACGGCAATATCCCTTTTGAATTTAACATATATTTCGGCAGAAAAAGTGTATGATGAAATAATCATCAAAAAACAAATAATAAAAAAAGACTTCATATTGTATAAGTTGTTATTTTTTTTGTTACAGCGTTCCCCCCGTGTCGGGGTGGCATCTCAATTCTCAATTCTCAATTCTCAATTCTACATTCTTAATTAAATTATAGCGTTCCCCCGCCCCACCTGCCGCACTCGAAAACACAACATTTAGGTCGCACGAAACTCGCCGACAAGCACTCACAAATTCCGTTTTTTCTTCAATCGCAAATTAAGCACTTCAACCAAAAGCGAGAAAAATATCGCAAAATAAATATATCCTTTTGGAATTTCACTTATCGTGTTACCTAAAACTGTCAGATGTGCAAGATGACCCGCTTCCACAAGCAAAGTTACACCTATTAAAATTAAAAACGAAAGGGCGAGCATTTGTATTGTCGGGTGATTATTGACAAACTTACTCACAGCACCTGCAAAAAACATCATCACAAGGACCGTCACAATAATTGCTGTTATCATTATTCCCATTGCGCCGCCGTAGCCAAATTCGTCAAAACTTACCATACCGACCGCGGTCAAAACACTGTCTATCGAAAAAATTAAATCAAGTAAAAATATTTGCACAATAATCCACGCTAACGAAGATTTTACGCTCTTTCCTGACGTTGTTCTTTCGTCGTGAACTTCAAATTTATGATGAATTTCCGTCACACTTTTGTAAAGAAGAAAAAGTCCACCGAAAAAAATTATGATACTTTGACCATTTATCGTCATTGAAAACCATTCCGAAGTTACCGTAAACAGAGGTGCTGTCAGACGTATCAAAAGAGATATTCCGAAAAGCAACCCTATGCGTCCTGCCATTGCTACTAAGAGTCCGAAAGTACGTGCGCTCGCCTGTCTGTTCTTCGGAGCTTTGTTCGACATTATGGATAGAAAAACTATGTTATCTATACCGAGAACAACTTCAAGGAACACCAACGTTAAAAAAGCTATCCAAGCCTCAGGGTTTAACAGTATATTCATTTTCTAAAATTTTTAGTCGTCCATATTTTGAGATGATGAGTATCGGCTTGTGGCGAGGCTACAGCGGCAACATCCTGCGAGGCTACAGTGGCAACATCCTGCGAAGCTACAGCAGCAACATCCTGCGAGGCTATAGCGGCAACATCCTGCGAGGCTACAGCGGCAACATCCTGCGAGGCAGCAACACTGTCATAAATCAACATACATTTCGTTCCTGCACGTTCAACATAACATATCGCAGTATCTTTCTCCATGCACATTACAGCCGTAGCGAGCGCGTCTGCCTCCCAACCTGTGGGGGCTATTATCGTTGCACTTAAAATTCCACCTGTCGCAGGTCTGCCTGTATGTGGATTTATCGTGTGAGAAAAACGTTTTCCGTCCACCTCAAAATACTTTCTATAATTTCCCGAAGTTACGATAGCCCCATCACTCAAAGGAAGCATAGTCACAATCGACTGTTTATCGCCACTTGCCGATGTTGGTTTTTCAATGCCTATCTTCCATGCGTCACCATTTGGCTTCTTCCCCCTCACGACAATTTCCCCACCTATATCCACGAGAAAATTACGTATTCCCTGCGAGAGCAAAAGTTCCGCAACTTTGTCCGAACAATATCCCTGCGCGATAGCATTAAAATCAAGTTGAATTTGTGAAAAATCTTTTTTGAGTTTATCGCCATTCAATCGAATTTTTTCATATCCAACATAGCTAAGAATAGAGGCAATATCTTTGTCTGAAAAATAATCTTCGGTGCGTTTCTCGGCAGCAAATCCGTAGAGTGACACAAGTGGCTTCACAGTAATATCAAAATATCCTTCTGTGCGTTTAGACATTATTTGCGACTTGTTAAATAAATCAATAAATAATTCATTCAACACAACGTCTTCCCCACGATTACTTCGAGTAAGTATTGACGAGCTGTTCCAAAGAGAAAACGTTTTATCAAACAAATCAAGCAGCGAATTTACTTTTGCGACAAGCGCAGTATCTTCTTCTTGAGCAACGTACGTTATGCTGAAAGACGATCCTTGCGTAGTGCCGTTTATAAAAAACTGCTTATGCTGTCCTGTTCTCGACATACATCCGACAAGCAAAACAACACTCACAAAAAAAATAATACTATTCTTCGTATGTAACATAAGAGGTGGCGGTTTCATAGAGGATGAGGCGTTTGAGCGACAGAGGCGGGATGAGTACCGACTCTATGAGCGCGGCGAAATGTTTTATAAGATTTTCGCTCGTTGGCTGAAACGGCAAGACAAGAACTTTGTTGTATTGCTTTTGCAGCGTACAAATCACTTCGCTTGAGGTGGAAGCGTTAAGCATAAGCGAGTGATCAAATTCGTCAAGAATATTTTTTTTTACAAGTGCTTTCAAATCTTTAAAATCAATTATCATACCGTCCTCACCTATCGACAACCCTGTTACGGCAACTTCAAGTTTGTAGGAATGTCCGTGAATATTGGCACAAGCACCGTTATAGTCCTTTAATGCGTGTGCTGCTTCAAATGTAAATGTTTTCGTTATAAAAATCATGTCCGCTAATTTACGAAATATTTTATAGTTATAAAACCACACCTGCTAATTTTACAGATATTTAATCGCTATAAAACAACTTACGGATATTTCATCGTCATAGAACAATTTACAGTATTTCACCATTGCAAAATAACACTTGCTAATGGCACATTTGCATTTTGAGGTGTCAAGTGTAAGTTATTAACAATTTCCAGCACCTCAAAATACAAAAGTGCCTGTGTTTCGCTCATTTTTTATACACTTCCTTGCGCAGGAAGTCGTCAGGATCTATATATTTGCCAACACTTTCTGGATTTTCCGGAGTTTTGTAGTCTGAATAAAAAGAAAGTCGTCCGTTATTATTCGAATCTGGTAGCGTTTTATAGTACTTCATTATATTTTTTCTGTAATTGTCCCATGAAATAGTGTATTTGGGCACAGTACCAAAAATACCAAACAAACCAATATTTGCACTCCGTCTAATCTTTTTTTGTTTGTGATAGTAGCTTAAGTAAATATCCATTTGCGATTTAGTCAATACTCTTTTTAGAATTTCATAAAAATAAAGGCTACCGATACGAATTTCATCTGCTCCCATAGATTTAGAACGTATCATGTAATAATACCATTCTGAACTTCTGTTAAGTGCACTTGCGATATTTCTTTCCAACAAACGTTTTTGTGCGTCTGTAATATGAGCAACGGCTACGACTTCATCTATTAACATCGCAACAGCCGTAGCAGTATCATCAGGATAGCATTGAAAATATCTGTCATAATCTTTCTTCATAATAAAACATGCTTCTTCAAATGTTTTTGGTGTTTCTAACCAAACAATTTTCTCCTCATCTTCTTCTTTAATAAGTTCTATGTACTTTTCAAAAGAGCCGTATTTAAAGATAATGAGAGAATCAATTGAATATTTGTCTCCGGAGCGAAAACTTTGCAATGTAATATTATCGTCATCACTAAGAGTTACTAAAAAATATTCATCCACAGCGTGTTCAAAACGCATGTCTGCGTCAAAAAAATATCCGACAAACATTCGACCTTTTGAATAAAGAACGTTGTTGTAAACTTTTTTGTTGCACGAATCAAACAGTGACATTATTTTATAACGCTCATTTAATTTTAGTGCATCATACTCGTATAAATTGCCTCTATTACCCTTTTCGTTGAGGATAGTAAAGATCATCCATTTTGTACAAAACGCATTATCTCCGTCAAAAAGATCCTTATAAAATGGCACACTCAAGTTTATCTTTTTTATGGGGAGCAGACTCACAACTGTAATGTTTTTATGGATAGAAGATGCTATCGCTTTTTTTACTTTTTCCTCATGCGAGTCATCATTTGTAGTAGCAAAAGATTTTTGTGGCAAAGGAGTGAAAATGCACAAGATAAAAGGCAATAGTTTTAAGAAAAGAGTATTAGTTTTCATTATGTTTATAAATTGTTGTGAATAGGTCATCCTTTAATGTTAATTTTTCTTCATGTTAATTGTTTTTATTTTTTATACACTTCTTTGCGCAAGAAATCTTTGCTATCTACATATTTATCTTTGTGTTTGGTGTAGTTGTCCCATTGTATTACGGGCTTGGGAAATCTGCCAACGATCCCAAAAAGTCCAAAACTTACGCGCTGTCTAACTATGACCATCTTTTCATAATACGCTAAATAAATATCCATCTGTGATTTTGTCAATACACTTTTGATGTCATCATAAAAGTCAAGATGATTTCCGATAAAAATCCCATTGATTATAGAATTTCTCCATCTCCCCCAAGGGAGAGGTGTCTCGGAGCGTTCTTTATTTATTGTATAAATAATTTTTTCTTTTAAAAGACGTTTTTGTATGTGGGTGAGATTAGCAACAGACGAAATTTCATCAAGTAACATGAAAACAGCAGTTAGCGTGTCCGTGGGATAACAACTAAAGTATTTGGAGTAGTCATTCTTGATAATCTTATATGCATCTTCTATCGTTTTTGGCGTTTCTAACCAAATCAGCTTTGCTTTTTCTTCTTCTTGGCGCAGTTCTATATATTTTTCCAAAGAACCATATCTCAAAAGTATAAGTGAATCTAAAGTAAATTTTTCGTCCGTACAAATATCTCGAAAACTTATACTATCGTTTTCTGATGTCGCTAAAAAATAATTGTTACGAAGAAAACCAGATATTTCTTCTTTTTCTAAAAAATAAAAGACGTAAGCATGTCGATTTGTATCAAAAATATATGGTATCTTCTCAAGGCATGGACAATGTTGAAGTGGTGTTATAGTCCATGGATAAGGTTTATGAGTATCATACTGATATAATTCGTACTTTCCTTTAACAGAAACAGCTGCAATCCATACCGAACTATTTTCTATACTGCCGAGAAATAAATCGCCATAAAAAGATTGAGTGATTTCCATCTTTCTTAATGGTAATATGCCTTTTACTATTATTTGTTCCTTTTTGGGTATATCAATAGCGTACTTCCACTCGTCATAAACAGCCTCCTGTATTCTGTAAGATAAAGAGTCTTGCGTATTAGCAATAATTTCTTGTACAAAAAAACAAGAAATACTCAACATTAGTAATACTATTTTCTTCATTTATTTTAAATTTGTTCGTGAATAATTTTTGTTTTAGGAATATTTTATTCTTGTTGTAATCTATTTTATTTAGTGTTGGCGTATTCCGCCGATTATGTAAACATCCTCAAAGAACTCCTCGTCTGCCCGAAAAACTCCTTGGTATTGTGGGTCCTGAAAAAGGTAGTGTCCATCATTATCATACCCAACAATAACGACAGCATGGCTTCCGTCATATACTTCGGCATAACACAAGTGATTATCATCAATTGCACTTTTCACGTCTATATCTCCGTCAGGTGTTTTATAATTTTCATTTAATGTTTCAAATAAATGTGTAACAAAAACACCAACATTATTAATGCCTATTCCTTCCTCAGTTATGGGACTGTTTGGAAACAGTCTCTCATATTCATGTATAAATGTTCCTGAATAATATTGTGTTCCTGTTAGCCAAGAAGATATAAATGCTAATGAGGAAAAAACACATTCTCCTTGATTGTATGGTGGAAATTGCACATCTGAAGTGTCTATTATATTATAATTTTCAATTTGAACAGGCGTAGCAATATAACCACCCTCTCGCTCGTCAGTGGGACCGTTTTCGTTAGTATTATCCCGCTCATCAGGCGGATCTTGATCATATAGGGTTGTTTGGATTATCGCCATTTCTGTCATCCTCGTCGTTATTATTTCCACCACTGCCAGGATTATCATTGTTGGGCGGAGGAATAAGTTCTCCATCATTGATATCTATATCTAATCCACCCTGATTGTTTCCAGG
>JAISPZ010000145.1 GCA_031274555.1 Bacteroidales bacterium
ACGAGCAATGGTGGTGAGGCAGTAAACTGTATAATAGCGTTCAATATGGACGACAGAGGAGTAGGCATAGACGGCAAGAGCGGTGAGTCCATAAACAATACTGTAGCTTACAACACGCAGACTCCTAAATGGGTAAATATTCCTGCAGGATCTTTTCAGCACTTTAATTCAAACGATGTGTCCTTTACAGGTCCTTGGATATATCTCAGTTCTTTTTACATTGCGAATACCGAATGTACGAATGGTCAGTTTGCGTGTTTCATGTCTGCGATCGACTTTAATGTAAACGCAACTCCTTATTTGACTATGGATGACAAGGAGGCTCTAATAGCTGCAAAAGCTCCTGTTCCGACAGAATACACAGGTTATCCAAGCGGTATAACTGTAAAAGATTATGCTCTTTTGGATTATAATACAGGTTATCTTAGTGGTACAGGCGAACCTGCGAGCACGACTATTTTCAACTTGTTATCTGCTGGCTCAACTACGTACAACAGTGGTTTGGCGACAAACGGTAACTTGTTATGGTATCCTGTCAAAGGTGCGCCGTCTGTTGCTGGCGAGGAGCCGAGGCGTGATAATTCTGCAATAAATTATGTAAGTTGGTGGGGTGGTTTATGTTTTAGTTTGTGGTTGGGTGGTTGTTTACCGACAGAGGCTCAGTGGGAGTATGCAGGTCGTCAAGACACTTCAGGCACAAATAATACGTATAAATATGCAGGTTCTAATACTGTAGGTGATGTAGCGTGGTGTAATTCTAATGCGGGGTATAAAGTGCATGATGTGGCGAGGAAAGGTTCGACAGGCAAGGGCTTATTTGACATGAGTGGTAACTTGTGGGAGTGGGTTTTGGATATTAATGATAGCTATCTTAGTAGTGGTGCGAGCAATGTATCTGCAACTACTGTGAATGGTAAATGGTTGGTGAGTGGTGATGCAACTACAGACGTAGGTGCTGGTGCTGGGACGGCTTTGCGCAATGCTGTTGCGTGTATAAATGGCTCTCCCCGCGTGTCACGTGGCGGTGGCTGGAACAATGGTGCTGCGAGCTGTTCGCTGGGCTACCGCAACAGCGGCAACCCGGACGGCTGCAACAACAACATCGGTTTTCGGGCAGTCTGCGTACCATAGTTCAATTACGAATTACGAATTACGAATTACGAACCCAACGGTCGTTGTTTTTACCACTGCTTGACTTGACTTAATTGCGATTTATGCTTGCTTAACACCATAGTTCAATTACGAATTACGAATTACGAATTACGAGAACCAAAAACTATCAGTATGCACAAACGGTATGCACTAATAACACGCGCGTCAGCAATAATTGACAATTGACAATTAACAATTGACAATTAACAACTGTGTCAGCCTAATTGACAATTGACAATTAACAATTGACAATTAACAACCGCGTCAGCTTAATTGACAATTGACAATTAACAATTGACAATTAACAACCGCGTCAGCTTAATTGACAATTGACAATTAACAATTGACAATTAACAACCGCGTCAGCCTAATTGACAATTGACAATTAACAATTGACAATTAACAACGTAAACGGCAAATGTTTATTTGGCGAGTTCCGTGAGAATTATTTCAAGAAAATTTTTATAACTTTGGCAGTTGGATTTATGCTTGCGAGGGGCGCGTGCTTGCGAGAGGCGCGGGAACACCACGTTTTTAAATTTTTTAATACTTTATATTATGGACTTGACAAAAATTTTATTACTTACTGCACTCGGCGCAGGTCTGCTGCTGCTCAGCTCGTGCAAATCAAAAAAACATGACGATGGTGATTTTAAATATACTATCGACCAATTTGCGGATTTAAAAGTTATGCGCTACCGCGTTCCCGACTGGGACAAGCTTTCCTTGAAACAAAAAGAGCTTCTGTATTATCTTGGAGAGGCTGCAAAATCGGGTCGAGATATTATATATGACCAAAATTTTAAGTATAATCTTCTAATTCGCCACACTCTTGAAGCAATAGAAAATACTTATTCGGGTGATAGGGATACTCCTGAATATAACAGCTTTATCGTTTATCTGAAACGTGTGTGGTTCTCTAACGGTATTCATCATCACTATGGAAATCATAAGATAATTCCTGATTTTTCAAAGGAGTATTTTGCTTCGCTTGTAGAAAATTCAGACCTTTCGGAAGTTAAAACGAATAAGACATCTAAGGAACTTGTCGCATTTTTGACACCTGTGATATTTGATCCTTCGCTCTATCAGATGAGGTCTAATCTTGATCCGTCAAAGGGACTTATAGAGTCGTCCGCCTGCAATTATTACGACGGAGTGACAACTGCCGAAGCTGAAGATTTTTATGAAAAGATGACGGTGGAAAACGATCCTCACCCTGTTTCTTACGGACTTAACTCGAAACTTGTAAAGAGGGATGGTGTTGTTCAGGAAGATGTTTACAAAATGGGTGGACTTTATTCTTCTGCAATTGAGCAAGTTTCTTTTTGGCTCGAAAAAGCTGCAACGGTTGCCGAAAATGATATGCAGAAAAATCATATCCTTAAACTTATCGAATATTATAAAACGGGTTCGCTGAAGACATGGGATGAATATAATATTCTCTGGGTGGAAGATACTCTTTCCATGACGGACTATGTTAATGGTTTTATCGAAAATTATGGCGACCCGCTCGGAATGAAAGCGAGTTGGGAAGCTATCGCAGACTTTAAGGATTTGAAGGCAACGAAGCGTACCGACATAATAAGCGAAAAGGCTCAGTGGTTTGAAGATAATGCACCGATAGATCCGCGCTTCCGAAAGGAAAAAGTAAAGGGTGTGAGCGCAAAAGTTATCAACGTTACAACGCTTGGCGGCGACTGCTTTCCGCCTCCTCCAATCGGAATAAATCTGCCTAATGCGGATTGGATAAGAAAAGAACACGGCTCAAAATCCGTAACAATCCAAAATCTTACAGACGCGTACGATAAGAGTGCGTTAGAGGGAAAAAGTATGCTTGCGGAGTTTGCCTTTGATGAAGATGAAGTTGCTCGAATAAAAAAATATGGGACACTTGGCAGTAATCTTCATACGGACTTGCACGAATGTCTGGGGCATGCTTCCGGGAAACTTTTGCCCGGCACAAGCAGCGAAGCACTGAAAAATTACAGCTCTGCTCTTGAGGAGGGACGAGCCGACCTTTTTGCACTGTACTATCTTATGGACCCGAAAATGATAGAGCTTGGTCTTGTTCCGAGCGACGAGGTTGCAAAGGCGGAATACGACAGCTATATCCGTAATGGACTTATGACTCAACTTGTCAGAATAGAAGAGGGTAAGAATATTGAGGAAGCGCACATGCGTAATCGGAGTATGATTGCTCATTATGCTTATGAAAAGGGACAAGCCGAAAACGTTATTGAAATCGTTGCAAGAAACGGTAAAACATATATCAAGATTAACGATTATCAAAAGCTGCGCGGACTTTTTGCCGAGCTTTTGGCGGAAATTCAGCGTATAAAATCTGAGGGTGATTACGAAGCGGGAAAGGCTCTTGTGGAGGACTATGGCGTGAAAGTTGATCCTGTACTGCACCGCGAAGTACTTGCCCGCTATAAGGTATTAAATCTTGCCCCCTACGGTGGCTTTGTAAATCCAGAGCTTACGCTTGTAGAAAAAAATGGCAGGATTATAGACGTTACGGTTTCCTATCCTGATGACTTCAAAGCTCAGATGCTTGGCTACGGAAAGAAGTATTCTTTTTTGGGGTATTGAGAGCGGGGGCGCGGGTTGTTGGGGGTGCGGGTTGTTGGGGGCGCGTGGGACGGATAGGTGGGAGTTAGTGGGTGTGGGCGGGCGGGGTGAGGCGGGGGGCGCGTTAGGGATTGAGCCGACATCCTTTTTTGTGGTTGGCGGCGAGAGGTCTGCCTGTTGCTGTCAGCGAGGGGTGTTTGCGATTGTCCGATACAAAAAAGATACAGGCGAAAGCCCGACCCCGCCACGAAGCTCTGCGAGGGGCGGGGGAACGCTATAATATAATTTAGAAGGAATACGGACGGAAAACCGCGCTAATTTTTGTAAATTCGCAATAATTAATTTTTGGCTGAGGGTTTGTTCCTGATAACTGCTGTCAGCCACTTAAACTTTTGAATATGGGAGCATTTAAGGCTTATGACATTCGGGGCAAATATGGTACCGATTTTAAAAAGGAAGATGTTTACAAAATTGGATTTTTTCTTCCTGAACTTTTAAATACGAAAAAAATTCTCGTGGGACGGGATATGAGGTTGTCTTCACCGGAAATTTTTGCATATCTCTGCAAGGGGATAGAAGACAGTGGAGCAGACGTTTATAACATCGGTTTGAGTACAACGCCGATGGTGTATTGGGCGACCGCCGAATATGGCTTTGACGCTTCGGTGATGATTACTGCATCACATAATCCAAAAAATGATAATGGTCTTAAAATATCGAAAACTGGCGCACTGCCTGTCGGATATGACACAGGGCTAAGCACTCTTGAACGTTGGGTAAAGGAACGTGTTTTGACGTTGCCTGATGTAAAAGGAAAAACTATTGATTTTCCCAAGCAGGATGAATATTTGAAATATCAAAAAAGTTGGCTCGAAAATATAGATAATCTGAAAGTTACGATTGACTGTTCTAATGGGATGGCATCCCTTTTTACGCGTGACCTTTATGGTGTCGGCGTTGATTATATGTATGATATTTTAGACGGAACTTTTCCAAATCACGAAGCAAATCCGCTTGATATGAAAAATATTGTGGATATTCAAAAGCGTGTAAGGAAAAATCATTCTGATATTGGCGTTATTTTTGATGGGGACGCTGATAGAGTGATGTTTATTGACGAAAAAAGTAATTTTATTTCGCCTGATCTTATGATTGCTGTTCTTGGTCATTATTTCCTTGAAGAAAAGGGTCTTAGAGGTAAGGTGCTGCAAGATATTCGTACTTCAAAGTCGGTTAAAACATATATTGAGAATTTGGGCGGGACGATGGAAATGTGGCGTGTGGGACGTGCTTATGCTGCTCTTAAATTGCGCGAGATAGACGGTGTTTTTGGCGGTGAGCTTGCGGGTCATTACTACTTCCGCGATTTTAATTATTCCGATTCGGGAATACTTGCCTGTACTTTGTTGCTGCGTATTTTCTCGAAGATGAAAGAAAAGGGTATTTCTGTTTCTGAAGTTATCGCAGGCATCGTAAAGTATGCTAACTCTGGAGAAATTAATTTTAAACTTGAACGCAAAAATGAGGCTATGGAAGCGTTGCGTACGTACTTTACGGAGTCGGAAAGTGTTGTCGCCTTTTACGATTTCGACGGCTATCGCATTGAGTTTGAAAAGTGGTGGTTTAATGTGCGTCCGTCTAACACCGAGCCTTATCTTCGCCTTATCGTTGAGGCGGAAAACGCCGAGTTGTTACAGGAAAAAATCGGCAAGGCAAGCGAGATAATTAATAGTTTATGAAACGGTTGTCTGACGTAAAGGTTCGTAATAAAAAAGCGGGTTATCTATTTTTCCTTGTCGATACGTTTACGGCAGGTATTGTGCTTTCGGGTACGGAGATAAAGTCTATTCGTACAGGAAAGGCGAGCATAAATGAGGCGTATTGTACGTTTTTTAATGATGAACTTTATGTCCGCAATATGCATATTGCCGAATATGGCTTCGGCAATCGTTTTAATCATGAGCCGCGTCAGCAGCGGAAGTTGTTGCTGACAAAGCGTGAATTAAAAAAACTCCAGACAAAGGTAAAAGAAAAGGGCTTTACTATAATCCCTGTTCTGCTCTACATAAATGAGAAAGGTCTTGCAAAGTTGGAAATCTCGCTCGCGCGAGGGAAGAGACTTTTTGACAAGCGGGAAACTTTGAAAGAGAAAGACCGTCGGCGTGAGGTGGAGTAGAGGTGGCTTGTAAGATTAATATAGGAAATTTTTGATTTTTTTGCGTACCTTTGCGAGGTTTTTATGATTGTTTAACACCTATTAACGACGTGTTGTTAGTAAATCTTAATAAAATCAAAACGAATATTATACAGTTGCGATTTTTTTAGTCAGTAGTTAGTCGTGCCAGTGTTTTCGAGCGTATTTTGCAGATTTTGGGTAGTGATTGAAATATGATAGGATCGTTGGGTTTGAACGGTTTTGGCTGTGGGTAACATTCCCATAGGCATGGGAACAGAAAGCGGAGAAGTGGGGTGAGTTAGTGAGTAGAGTAGGGAAGCGGGGGTGAGCAGAGCGAGTATGGTGAATAGGGGTGAGCAAGGTGAGTAGGGTGGGTAGAGAAGCGGGGAGCGGGATTGTACGGAGTGTGAGTTTTTAGTTGGATTTTTGAATAACAATTGAAATATAAATGGATAAGCCTGTTCGAGTGATTAACACAGCGGAAAGCGTCGCTTCACCCTTAAAGGGTGATGGAGCACCCCTGTATGGGCTTCGGGCTTCGGGCTTCGGGCTTCGGGCTTCGGGCTTCGGGCTTCGGGCTTCGGGCTTCGGGCTTAATATGGTATAAGCCAAGACGTAGTTGCGTTCTGCGACACGTCGAGATTC
>JAISPZ010000155.1 GCA_031274555.1 Bacteroidales bacterium
GAATCTCGACGTGTCGCAGAACGCAACTACGTTTTGGCTTATACCATATTAAGCCCGAAGCCCGAAGCCCGAAGCCCGAAGCCCGAAGCCCGAAGCCCGAAGCCCGAAGCCCGAAGCCCGTACGGGGGTGCTCCATCACCCTTTGAGGGTGAAGCAACGCTTTCCGCTGTGTTAATCAATCGAACAGGCTTATCCATTTACTATATTTAAATTGTTACTCAAAAATCCAATTAAAAAACTTACACTACGTACAATCCCTCTCCCCGCTTCTCCACTTTCTGTTCCCATTCCCATGCTTATGGGAATGTTACCCACAGCCAAAACCGTTCAAACCCAACGATCCTGTCATATTTCAACCACTACTCAAAATCTGCAAAATCCGCTCGAAAACACTATCGCGACTAACTACTAACTAAAAAAATCGCAACTGTATAACATTCGTTTTGATTTTATTAAAATTTACTAAAATAGGTCGTTGATAGGTGTTAAGCAATCATAAAAACCTCCCAAAGGTACGTAAAAAATCAAAAATTTCCTATATCAATTTTACAGGCAGGGAAAACGCATTTTTATTTGTGATTAATTGTGGTAAAAAATCATTATTCCGCCCTGCTTTAAGCGCAAACCTTCTTTTCCTTTGTCCTCTTTTAGTAAGTTAAGCACACTATTGCGAAGTTTTGTGCTACATTTTCGTTTCTTTTTCTTTCGCAAAAATATCAAGACTATTGAATATCGGAAGAATACTTATCTTTTCAACAAATTCATTTATAAGCAAAACGTTTTCGCGAACTCTACCACTTAATTCTGCACCATACTTTAACTCAGCTATCGTTATTTCAGAAATCAAACAATGCTCAAATCCGCCAACCTCAATTAATTTTGCATCTAATCCAAACTTTCTTCGAAGATAGAAAGCACAAATACTGGTGTCTAACAGATATTTATTCATCTCTATAAGTTCACAATGCGTTCCGAATTTTTCCTGTCAGCCCTGATTTCACTAATCATATCCTCCGCACTTTTTTCAGATTGCCATGCACCATAAAATCTATTTATAGCGTCTAATTCAGCATTTTTATTTTCCACTGTGGAATTTACCGAAGTGCTTTTGTTTATATTCATACATTTATTAATTATTGTGAATAGGTAACATGGAACTCGCACATAAACATTTTAACGCTAACTCTAAGAATTCCCCGCTATCGTCTTAAAGAAGTCATTTCCCTTGTTATCAACAAGGATAAAAGCGGGGAAATCTTCAACTTCAATTTTCCATATCGCTTCCATGCCAAGTTCAGGATATTCCAAACATTCAAGTTTTTTGATATTGTCTTGCGCCAAAATAGCCGCAGGTCCGCCAATAGAGCCAAGATAAAAACCGCCGTATTTTTTGCATGCTTCGGTGACAACATCACTGCGATTTCCTTTCGCGAGCATAATCATACTGCCACCTTTACTTTGGAATAAATCAACATAAGAGTCCATCCTGCCTGCGGTAGTCGGTCCCATAGAGCCACTGCACATACCATCAGGAGTTTTCGCTGGTCCCGCATAATAAATTGGATGATCTTTGAGATATTGTGGCATTTCTTCGCCCGCATCCAAACGCTCTTTGATTTTCGCGTGTGCGATGTCCCGACCAACAATAATAGTGCCATTCAAGGAAAGGCGCGTTGCAACAGGATATTTATCCAACTCTGTAAGAATTTCTTTCATCGGGCGATTAAGGTCTATCTTCACAGCTCCGCTTTCGCCCGCATTACGAAGTTCTTCGGGGATAAAACGGCTCGGATTTTCTTCTAACTTCTCTATCCAAATACCGTCTTTATTTATTTTAGCTTTTATATTTCTGTCGGCAGAACAGGAAACGGCAAGCCCCACAGGGCAGGATGCCCCATGACGTGGAAGACGAATAATTCTCACATCGTGTGCAAAATATTTTCCACCAAACTGCGCACCAAAGCCCGCCTTATACGCTGCCTGCAAAACTTTTTCTTCAAGTTCTCTGTCACGAAATGCTTGCCCATATTCACTGCCCTCAACAGGCAGTTCATCGTAATATTTTGTAGAAGCGAGTTTTACGGTTTTAAGACACATATCAGCAGACGTTCCACCTATGCAAAATGCGATATGATACGGAGGACACGCCGCAGTGCCAAGTGTCTTTATTTTTTCTGTGAGAAATTTTTCGAGCGTTGCAGGATTGAGAAGTGCTTTTGTTTCCTGATAGAGGTATGTTTTATTGGAAGATCCACCGCCTTTTGCAATGCAGAGAAACTTGTACTCGTCGCCGTCCACCGCCTGAATATCTATCTGTGCAGGAAGATTTGTACATGAATTTTTTTCGCAGTACATCGTAAGCGGAATTGTTTGCGAATAGCGAAGATTTTCCTGCGTGTATGTTTCGTAAACACCTTTTGACAACGCTTCCTCATCGTTCTGACTAAGCACCCGCCCCCCTTTTTTCGCTATAATAGTAGCGGTGCCTGTATCTTGACAAAACGGAAGAGCTCCCTTCACAGAAATCTCGGCATTGCGAAGCATTGTGAGTGCAACATATTTGTCGTTCTCGGTCGCTTCGGAATCTTTGAGGATTTTCGCAACCTGCTCCTGATGGGCGGTACGCAGCATAAATGCGACATCTCTAAAAGCATATCGCGCCAAAAGTGTCAGGGCTTCAGGCGTAACTTTTAGAACAGGTGTGCCCTCAAATTCGGCAACGCTTACGCCGTCTTTTGTAAGTAAATAATACTCGGTAGTGTCTTTGCCGAGTGGAAACGGTGGCTGATAATGAAATTCAGGTGTCATAATTATTGGTTTGTATTTTATTTATCTTTAACTCCTCGAAGCAAAAACAATATCCTCTAAAACATTGCTGCAATTTTGCGAATATTTGACAGTTTTTTTAAAATTGTTTTATCTTTACGCGCAATCTGCATATTGTAACTTGTTTGCATTCGCACAAGTAATCCCGCGCTGACACCAAGAGATGCTTCCAAAAGCAGAGCAAAATCAGTAGAAATGGGGCGTTTTCCATTCAATATTTCGTTCAACATAGAATAAGAAATCCCGAATTTAAGTGCAAACGACTTCTGTGAAATACCGCGATATTCCAACTCGTCTTTTATCAACTCACCCGGATGTATCGGATAAAACGGATCACCTATATTTTCCATAACAATTTTATTTATAATGATTAGTAATTTCCACCAAGAAAGACAGGATCTTTCTTCGCTACATCGGTAATAATGATTTCATAAGTCATAAACTTTCAAAGAATTTATCAAGTGCTTTCTTACTTTTGATGGAAGTATATTTTCCCTCTTTGTATTGCTGTAAAGAGCGATCTATTTTAGCAAAAAACTCTTTCTCGCTCATCAGCGTATCATCTTCTTTCACAGATGTGATTTTATAACTTTTGTTATTTCCCCTTTGGATTAGAACATCCACTCCAGCATCCACTTGATCGAAGTACGCCTTTTGATTTTGCCTAAACTCGCGTGTACTGATAACTAACATATTGATTAAAATTTAACGGTATCATGTACCAATTTGGTACAAATTTAGCATTATTTTTGACGAAATCAAATTAGCCTAAATATTTTCCCGAACATACCCCAACAGCTCCGCAGCGTTAATGCGGACCTGCTCCATAGTGTCGCGGTGGCGGACAGTCACAGTGTTGTCTTCGAGAGTTTGAGTATCTATTGTAACGCAAAACGGTGTGCCTATCGCGTCTTGACGGCGATAACGACGACCGATAGTGTCTTTCTCGTCATATTGACACATAAAGCTACTTTGCAACGACGAAAGTATTTCGCGTGCTTTTTCGGGCATTCCATCTTTTTTGACGAGTGGAAAAACTGCAACTTTATAAGGCGCAAGTATCGGCGGAATTTTCATTACGACACGCTCACTGCCGTCAGGTAATTTTTCCTCTGTAAAAGCATGGCTCAAAACAGCAAGACACATCCTGTCCAATCCGATAGACGTTTCCACCACGTACGGAACATAACTCTCGTTACGCTCCTGATCAAAATATTGAATTTTTTTGCCCGAAAATTCCTGATGTCTTCCCAAATCAAAATCAGTACGAGAATGAATACCTTCAAGTTCCTTAAACCCAAAAAGAAATTCGTATTCAATATCTGTTGCCGCATTCGCATAATGAGCAAGTTTTTCGTGGTCATGAAAACGATATTTTTCGGCAGGAATACCGAGCGAAAGATGCCATTTCATGCGCTCATCTTTCCAATGCTTAAACCATTCTAACTCTGTACCCGGCGGCACAAAAAACTGCATCTCCATCTGCTCAAATTCACGCATACGGAAAATAAATTGACGAGCGACAATTTCGTTGCGAAACGCCTTTCCTGTCTGCGCAATGCCAAAAGGAATTTTCATTCGCGCCGTCTTTTGAACATTGAGAAAATTCACAAAAATACCTTGCGCGGTTTCGGGTCTTAAATAAATTGTGTTCGCTTCTTCGCTCACAGAGCCTATTTGCGTGGCAAACATAAGATTAAACTGACGAATATCCGTCCAGTTGCGAGTACCTGAAACAGGGTCTGCAATTTCAAGTTCTTCTATAAGTTTTTTAAGGTCTGCGAGGTCATTATTCGTAAGGTCGCGAGCCATACGCGCAGTAATCTCCTTTGACTTGGCAACACGCTCATTAGTCGCAAAAAATTTCTCTCTGTCAAACGCATCTCCAAAACGTTTCGCCGCTTTTTCCGCTTCCTTTTCGACCTTCTCTTCGAGCTTCGCAACATACTCCTCAACAAGAACATCGGCGCGATAACGCTTTTTAGAATCCCTGTTATCAATAAGCGGGTCATTAAAAGCATCCACGTGCCCTGATGCTTTCCAAATCGTAGGATGCATAAAAATTCCCGAGTCAATACCCACAATATTCTCATGCATCTGAACCATTGATTTCCACCAATATTCGCGTATATTCTTTTTCAATTCCACTCCACACGGCGCGTAATCATACACAGCCGCAAGTCCGTCATAAATCTCACTCGACTGAAAAATAAATCCATACTCCTTCGTATGAGCGATGAGCTTCCTAAACAATTCCTCGTGATTTGCCATAAAATTTAAGTAATAGGTTAATCTGCAAAGGTACTAAAATTCTTCAGGCAAGTTCCCAAAAATAACTCAAAACTAAAAAAAACGACATACAAAATTTGGGCGTACCCCTTTGTTTGCTTCAACCCCACAACTCTCAACCTTACAAACCCCACTACACGCCCCGCCACCGCCCATCCCCAGCCCAACAAATGCAAACAAAGGGTCGGGCTATCCGCTACAATCTTTTTGCCACAGACCAAGAACAACACCCCGCCATAAAAACTCCTGCCATCTCACAAACACAGCAGGCAAAAAGGATTTTCGCTACTATCCCTTACGCGCCCCACCGCCCCGCCCCCAGCCCAACCCCTGCAACAACTCATCAACCAATCGCCCCATTTTCGGCGCACCCCAACCCACCGCCCGCCCCACTAACCCACGCCTTGCCAACCTCAAATCCGACACCAAATCTCGCCTCGACATTTTTACAAAAATCACCAAATCTCGCCTCGACATTTTTACAAAAACAACCAAATCTCGCCTCGACATTTTTACAAAAAGAAAGAAATCGTGTTCGACAGATCCTAAAATCCACCCACAGCGAAATAATTTTAGTAAGTCCCTTTGCGCAACTTACTGTGACGAATGCCATACGTAAAATAAATCGTAAGACCTATCGCTGTCCATATAGCAAGGCGAATCCATGTTGCTTCTGGCAATGCAACCATTTGTAAAATGCAAATAGCCGCTCCAAGCAGTGGTATAAAAGGAACCCAAGGCGTTTTAAACGGACGATTTAACAGCGGCTGTGTCCTGCGCAAAACAACTACCGAAATACAGATTATCGTAAAGGCGAGCATTGTGCCGATTGAAACAAGTTCCACCAAGACGTGCAAGGGCAAGATTCCCGCAATAATTGCCGTTATTATGCCACCACAAATTGTAGCGTTTGCAGGTGAACCATTTTTATTTACTTTTGAAAATAATTTCGGCAACAAGCCATCCTTAGAAATAGCGTAGTAGATACGACTCTGTCCTAAACTCATCACTAAAATTACGGACGTAATGCCTGCGAGAGCACCTATTTTAATAAACGGACTAAGCCATCTTAATCCCGCCCCGACACTGTCTATAGCAATTGCTATTGGTGCTTCATCATTAAGTTTATAATAAGGGACCATGCCTGTCAGCACAAGCGTTACAGCCACATAAAGTATCACACAAATCAACAGCGAAATAAGAATGCCTTTTGGCATATCTTTTTGAGGATTTTTCACTTCCTGCGCCGCAGTTGAAAGCGCATCGAAACCGAGATAAGCATAAAATACGACCGCCGCTCCGCGCAGTACCCCACTCCACCCAAAATCTCCAAACTCGCCTGTATTTTTCGGCACAAAAGGAGTAAGATTTTCAGGATTTACATAAGACAGTCCGAAGCCTACGAAAAGTAAGATTACGGCAACTTTTATCAAGACAATTATGTTATTAATTCTTGTGGACTGTTTTATTCCACTAAGGAGAAAAACTGTCACTATCGCTATAATAAACACCGCAGGAAAATCAATAAGTGACCCTGTAAAAAACCACCCAAGCTCGTCCGTATGGTCGAGCGTTGATCGTGACAAATGTTCTGGAATATGCAAGTTAAAACTGTCAAACAAACTTGTCATATAGCCCGACCAGCCGACTGCCACACTTGAACAGGAAAAAATATATTCCATAACGAGTGTCCAGCCCACGAACCAGGCGGGCAACTCACCGAGCGCGGTATAGCAATAGGAATATACGCTGCCCGAAACAGGTATCATTGCAGCAAACTCAGCGTAACACAGTCCTGCAAGCACGCAGGCTAATGCCGAGATTACAAACGAAAGAGATAGTGCAGGACCTGCGTACATAGCTGCTGCCTGTCCTGTTATAACAAAGATACCTGTACCGACAATAGCCCCTATTCCGAGTAAAACTAAGTTTGTAGCGTTAAGATTGCGCTTCAAACCGCTGTTTTCTGCATTTTTGAGAGCAGTGCCTACGTCTTTCTTCAAAAATAGATCTTTCATTATGTGCTCATATTATGTCAAACATCTGTCATGCTCGTTTTATGTACCCGTAAATTGTCCCTCACAGATCACATAGAACTCCCACATAAACATTATACCATATTGTCATGCTCGCTTCGTTGCAAAACAACGAGGGCAAAGATACTATTAAATTACGAATTTTCAATCACGAATTACGGCTGACACGATTCTTAATTGTCAATTGTTAATTGTCAATTGTCAATTACGGCTGACGCGCTCTTTAATTGTCAATTGTTAATTACGGCTGACGCGCTTCTTAATTGTCAATTGTTAATTATGGCTGACGCGCTTCTTGTCTGTCATATCATCAATATTCGTTTCAATTCGTAATTAAAACACAATGTTAAATGAGCGTAAATTGTAGTTAAGTCAAGCTAAACAATATTAAAAACCACAAACGCAGGGTTCGTAATTCGTAATTCGTAATTCGTAATTGATTTATGTGTATTTTTGCGACTATTATGCGAACTTTTATTTTTCTCGGCACAGGCACTTCGCAGGGAGTACCTATTATTGGATGCGACTGCGCTGTTTGTCGCTCAAACGACAAGCGCGACCATCGCTTGCGCACTTCTGGACTTATAAAGTCCGACAACACTCAAATAGTAATAGATGCAGGTCCCGACTTTCGTTTTCAAATGCTTCGTGAACGAATTAAAGGCAACATCATAGACAGACTCGACGGCATCGTTCTCACTCATTTTCATCACGACCATATTGGCGGATTAGACGATGTACGTCCATATTTACATATTATGCAAAAGCCTGTCGCCCTCTATGGAAATAGCGATACTCTGCACCATATACAAGACGAAACATTCCGCTACGCGTTTTCAGAAAACCCTTACCCTGGTGCACCACAATTCGCAACGCATATTGTAAAGGACGAACCGTTTGTAATCGGCGACATAATGCTACAACCTGTTGATGTGCTACATAAAGAAAATTTTCCGATTTTAGGTTACAGAATAGATGACTTCGTTTATTTGACAGACGTAAAATTTATTTCTTCTGATAGTTTAGAGAAAATAAGAGGTGCTCACACGCTTGTTATAAATGCACTAAGAGGCTGGCAACACCCATCGCATTTATCGCTTCCCGAAGCACTTACGATTATCGAACAAGTGAAACCAAAACAGGCATACCTCACCCATATAAGCCACAGACTTGGACTATATGATGATGTTGTTAAACAATTGCCCGAAAATGTTTTACCCGCTTACGACGGATTAGAAATCACTGTTTAAAACAGAAACACCCGCCTGCACCCGCCTGCAACGGATTAGAAACAGAAGCACCCGCCGCCCGCGACCGACGAGCTATAGACTGCTATTCTATCGCCCACTACGGCTTAGAAACAGAAAAAACGCCTGCAACGGATTAGAAGCAGAAGCACCCGCCCGCGACTTACCGCCTAAACCCACAAAACGCCCCACCCGCCTAACGACCGACTTGCTCAAACCCGCAAAACATATCCATCCACGACAGTTAAAGCTGTATTTCCTCGCCGTCTTTGTTGAGGAAGCGGTACTCCAAAAGTCCCAAACTTTCCGATTCGTAGATATTGATTTTCCAGCCATACTTGAAATACCATTTCCATTTATACTTAAATGGAAATCTTCTGAAATAAGAATACACGTACGGATGCATAATGATTGAAAATTTCTTTTCGTTCTGATCTTCCACCAAATACTCTATATTTTTTTGTATTTCGTCTGCCGTTAAAATCGTTGGTTTCACTTCACCTGTACCGCCACAGGTAGGACATGTTTCGATAACATTCACCTCCGTTTGCGGACGTACACGCTGTCTTGTTATCTGAATAAGTCCAAATTTGGACGGCGGGAGAATAGTGTGTCGCGCCGGATCATTTTTCATAGCGTCCACCATCGCCTCATAAAGAGCTTTTCTATTGCCGGACTCCCGCTGATCAATAAAATCAACAACGACAATCCCACCAATATCACGCAGACGTAACTGATGCGCCACTTCTATCGCAGCCTCTTTATTTACATCAAACGCATTCTGCTCTTGAGTTTGTTCCGAATTAACCCTGTGACCACTATTTACATCTATAACATGAAGTGCTTCCGTATGCTCTATAATCAGGTAAGCTCCCCCACGCTGGATAGGCACAACCCTGCCGAAAGAAGACTTTATCTGACGCGAAATACCATACGCATCAAAAATATGTTCTTTCCCTTTGTGCAGTTTTACAATATCCCTTTTATCTCCAGCAACTTTAGAAACGTAATTCTTTATCTCATCGTATATCTTAACGTCATTGGTGACAACCTGCGAAAAATCGTCATTAAGTATATCTCTCAATATGCTGACACTCTTTATCGACTCGCCATAAACCTTCACAGGAGCAACTGCATTATGCAGATTTTTACTTATCTGCTCCCACTTGCTAAACAGCGACCTTAGGTCGCTGTCCAAGTCAGCAATACTCTGACCCTCGGCGACAGTACGAACGATGACACCAAAGTTTTTCGGACGAATACTCGTTATTAAACTGCGTAATCGCCGTCTTTCTTCGTTGCTTTTGATTTTCTGAGATACGGAAATTTTGTTTGAGAATGGAATGAGCACAAGGAACCGTCCCGGAAAAGATAATTCCGAATTTATACGGGGACCCTTTGTTGATATAGGCTCTTTTACAACCTGAACAAGAATTTGCTGGTTCTGCTTTATAAACGAAGTTATCTTAGCTGTTTTAGAAAATTCTTCCGTTAGCTTGTAATCACTTATATCTAATTGCTGCTTATCACCGTTGATAGCACAATTGGTAAATCTGTTAAGGGCTTTTATTTGCTGACCCAAATCAAGACAATGAAGAAATCCCTCCTTTTCTGACCCGACATCCACAAACGCAGCATTAAGACCTGGCATTATCTTCTTAATCCTGCCGAGAAAAACGTCGCCAACAACATGTTTGGCGTCGTTTTTCTCCCTATGAAGCTCTACCAACTGCTTGTTTTCAATAAGCGCAATCACCACTTCTGCCGAAGCAGAATCGATAATTAATTCTTTCAAAGTTTACTACTTCTTCTTGTGACGATTCTTGCGCAAACGTTTTTTACGTTTATGCGTAGCCATCTTGTGTCTTTTCCTTTTTTTTCCGCTTGGCATAGTAGTAAATATTTACTTAACCTTTACTTTCGTTTTAACCTCATTGAGGAAAGGTTTCGCGGGTTTAAACACCGGAATATTGTGAGCAGGAATAACAATAGACGTATTTTTGGAAATGTTACGTCCAATTTTCTGTTTGCGCTCTTTGATAATAAAAGAGCCAAATCCTCTCAAATAAATGTTTTCACCGTGTGCCATGTTGTCTTTAACGACATCCATAAATGTTTCTACGGTTGCCCAAACTGTAACTTTTTCTATACCCGTTCTTTCAGCAATAGCGGATACAACTTCTGCTTTTGTCATAATTTTTGTATTTTTTGTTGTTAATTGCCCCTTTCATGCGAGGATTATATATTTGCCTCTGCGGGGATTACAAAGGTACGGATTTTTTTTATCTTTTGCAACTTTTCAAATTGAACTTACGAAAATTAACATCCGTAAACTTTCAAAATTAACCACAATAGAGCTTCGTAGCCCACTTCCCGCGAGTTTAGAATGTAAAATTCTTAATTCTACATTCTAAATTTTTAACTAAGTGTTATAGTGCTTCAATAGAAAAAATTAACCGTAAAAAATGAAAAATGGATTGCGGTTTGTAAATTTTCATTATCTTTGCAGACTTTATAAAAACATAACAGTTATGCCAAATCCTAAATGGAGGTTCTCTAAAACGAGAACGAGAAAAAGAAGAACTCACGACAAACTTGATGTGCCACAAATATCTTCATGCAGCAACTGCGGCTCACCAACCCTTTATCATCATGTATGCCCGGAATGTGGCTACTATCGTGGCAAGCAAGCAATTGTTGTTGGTGCAAGTGCGTAAGTTCAAGGTGTTATGGAACGAGCATGGCAGACGTTCGCCACACAAGATAGAATGTTTACATGCGAGTTCCATGTAACCCATAAAAAACAATCTACAAACACATGAAATTAGGCCTTGATATAATGGGGGGGGATCATGCTCCTCAAAACGCTATCGAAGGTGCAATTCTTGCGCTTCCCGAAATAGGGAAAGATGATGTCCTTGTGCTTACAGGGGACGAAGGTATTATCAAGGAAGAACTTTCCAAAAGGAATGTTGATGTCAATCTTTTTTCCATTGTTCACACTGAACAGGTTGTCGAAATGGAAGAAAAGCCAGTTAAAGCACTTAAAGAAAAGCCTAATTCAAGCCTTTTTATTGGTTTTAGAATGCTTCGCGAAGGCACATTGGATGGCTTTGCAAGTGCAGGTAATTCGGGGGCTGTGCTCGCGGGTGCGGTTAGCATTGTAAAATGTATTCCCGGTGTCATGCGCCCTTGTATAGGTACTGTTCTTCCCACCGAAAACAATGATTATGCAATGCTTCTTGATATTGGGACAACGCCTGACGCTAAACCTGATATACTTGTTCAATTTGCTATATTGGGCAGTGCCTACATGGAGATTTTCGGCAAGAGAAATCCCAGTGTTTGTCTTCTCAATGTCGGCACAGAGGACGGAAAAGGTAACCAACAGGTTCAAACTACTTTCAATTTGATGAAAGAATCTTCCCATGTCAATTTTGTAGGAAATCGCGAGCCACGCGATTTTTTCAAGGGCGAGGTGGACGTTTTTGTTGCGGATGGATTTGTGGGGAATATTGTTTTGAAAGAACTTGAAACATTTTATTATTTGCTGAAAAAACGCGGTATTTCCGACCCTTTTTTCGATGCTTTGAATTATGAGATTTACGGAGGAACTCCTCTACTTGGAATAAACGCTCCTGTTGTGCTTGGTCATGGAATCTCAAGCTCATTAGCGTTTAAAAACATGATCCTTCAGATGAAGAATGTACACGACAAAGGCATCGTAGATAAGTTGCGGAATATTTTTTACGAATACAACGAATTGTAATGGAAAAAAAACTAAGAGCAAAAATCACAGGCGTTGGGTCTTATGTCCCTGACTATATCCTCACAAACGAAGAACTTAGCGCAATGGTGGACACCACAGACGAGTGGATTATGTCACACGTTGGTATCAAAGAACGCCATATCTTAAAAGAACCCGGAAAAGCGACCTCTGATATGGGGGCAGAGGCGGTTAAACGGTTGCTCGAAAAAACAAATACAAAGCCCGAAGAAATTGACTTGCTCATTTGTGGGACGGTTACGGCAGATATGCTTTTTCCTGCCTGTGCGTGTTTAATTTGCGACAAAACGAATATCCGCAACGCTTTTGCATTCGATCTCAATACAGGATGTTGTGGATTTATCTATACGCTTGCTACGGCTGCTCGCTACGTGGAGTCTGGTCGCTACAAAAAAGTGATTGTTGTCGGGGCAGATATGAACTCCTCTATGACTGACTACACCGACCGTGCCACCTGCCCTCTTTTTGGAGATGCTGCAGGTGCTGTGCTTTTAGAGCCTACTACGGAAGAACTTGGTGTTTTGGACGAAAAAATGGGGACAGACGGCTCGGGCTGGTCACATCTGCATTTGAAAGCAGGTGGTTCTCTTATGCGCCCGACGTATAAAACTATTGACGAACATCTGCAATGTATCTATATGGAAGGGCAGGCTGTTTTCAAATGGGCTGTTGTCAAAATGGCTGATGTCGCCGAAGAAGTCATCCATAAAAACGGATTAGACCCTATGGACGTTTGGCTCTTGCCTCATCAGGCAAATTTGCGCATTATTGATGCTGTAAAACACCGCATTGAGTTTAATCCCGAAAAAGTTTTAGTGAATATCGAAAAATACGGAAACACCTCCGGCGCAACTATCCTGTTGGTGCTCTCGGACTTTGAAAAGAAATTCAAAAAAGGCGATGACCTCGTCCTTTGTTCCTTTGGGGCAGGATTTTCTTGGGGTGCAATCTGGTTAAAGTGGGCGTACTAAAGAATTTCGGCGTTTCTGCTGGTGCACAGGTGGAGTCAATCCGCAAGGACTTTTAGAAGTAAAAGAGACAGGAATTTCGCTGCAATCTTTTTTATCAATTGTAAAAAGGAAAAGAGAGTACGTTATTTTAGAAGAACTTCTTTATTTTATAAATCCAAATTATGAGGTAAAATTTGGATTATGACCGCGTAAAATATTGAAAATATTCAATGTACCTTATCTGCGGGACTTTTATATAACTACTTGCTATTATTTATTGAGTAAATTACCCTCTTAGCACTGATTGCCGCCTCTTGACTGCCTATATGCGGGCGAAGGACGCGACTCTGCAATAACATTCTGCCTTTTTGTGCTACTTTCGGGATATCTAAACAAATTTCAATACTGCTTTCTGTGATGCCGAAGCAAATTTCAGCACTCATATCCAACACTGAAAACGGACTTTTCTATCGTTTTATTTTCTACTGTATAAATATTTTACCCGCTTGGGAAGATGTTTGTTAATAACTTTTTTCCTGATTTATTTTGTAAATTCAAAATAATTTTCTATCTTTGTCCGACCATTCAGTCAATCAAAAAAAAACAAGACACTGATTTATAATTAAATAATAAAATTAATATGCCACGTACAAAAGAACAATACGAAAAAATAAGGCGAGAAAAACGTGAACTTATAAGTGAAACGGCATTGAAACTGTTTGCTGAAAATGGTTATGATGCCACATCAATTAACGAGATTGCGCAGTCAGCAGGAATTTCCAAAGGACTGATGTATAACTATTTTAGCTCCAAAGAGGATTTGCTGCAAACTATTTGGGATAATTTGACGCTCGAATTTGAAAATATGATTGACCCTAACCGCGATGGCAACGTTACCGATGAAGAAGCAGAAGATTTTATAGACCGCCTGTTTGAACATCTGAAAACAAAACGGCATATCTATAAACTTTATTATCAACTGTCGTTTCAGCCCAAAGTGGTGAGATTTTTAACAACAAAATACAAGCGCAATCAGGCAGCTAATTCGCAAAATTTAATCATTGATTATTTCAGTAAAAAATTACCGCATAGCGACATTACAATCAACTATTTCACAGTTCTCGTTTTCTGGAAAGGACTTGCAATGGTGACAACTTATACGGAAGATTATTTTGGCAACGATTTTTTAGACAAATATAAAAATAGTCTGAAGTCAATATTTTTCAAAGACAAATCAGATGTTTAAGGATACAACTTCCACCGTAAAGTCAATATTTTCAAAAATAGAAAGTGGTAAAATGGTCAATATATAATTTACAAACATTATGAAGAATTTAACATTAAGTGTCGGCTTATTTCTTTCACTGTCGGCTTTAGGGCAAGACACAAAGGAAATTGTAGCAAAAGCAGAAAATCTGTTGCGGGGCGAAAAAACCTCATATAGTGAAATGCAGATGCAGATTGTACGTCCGAAATACACACGCACACTCGAATTTAAGTCATGGGCGGAGACAGACGGCAACTCAATGACACTCATTACTGCGCCCGCAAAGGAAAAAGGGCAGAGTTTTATGAAAATGGGCAATAATATGTGGAGTTGGAATCCAACCATTCAACGGCTTATGAAAATGCCACCCTCAATGATGTCGCAGGGCTGGATGGGTAGCGATTTCAGCAACGATGACATTCTGAAAGAGAGTTCGTTAGTGAAAGACTTTACGCATACACTAATTGCCAGCGAAACGGTTGGCGGTATGCAATGTTACAAGATACAACTTATACCGCTACCCAACGCTGATGTAGTTTGGGGGAAAATTCTGATTTGGATTTCAAAGGACGACTATTTTGAAATGAAAGTAGAATTTTATGACGAAGATAACGTTCTTGTCAAAACGCACACTGCTTCCAATATTGCTACATTCGACGGGCGCAAACTGCCCTCAATAACAGAGATTGTGCCTGCCGACCAACCAAAAAACAAAACAATAATAACTATCAAAACAATAAAATTTAACATTGCGATTGACAAGAATTTTTTCAGTCAGCAAAACATGAAAAATTTAAAATAAATATGTGGAACGAGTATGGCAATATAACCCATAAAAATAATTTATAAGAATATGAAACTCAAGCTCGCCTGGAAAAATCTTTGGCGTAACCGCCGCCGCACGCTGATAACAGTTGCCTCTGTGTTTTTTGCACTGTTTTTCAGTATCGTAATGAACGGTTATATGGATGGAATGTGGGGACAAATGATTGCCAACACGCTGAAAACCCAAAGTGGACATATCGAAATTCACGGTACGGATTGGTGGGACGATAAAACAGTCGATAATTTTATGACAATGGACAGCCTTGCCATTCAAGAACTTCGATCCCTGTCAAATGTAGAAAATGTTTCGCCACGCATAGAAACTTTTGCGCTTGCCTCGTTTGGAAATGTCAGCAAAGGTGTTGCTCTTGTTGCCGTTTCGCCCTCACAGGAAAACGCAAAATCAAAACTATCCTCTCGTGTTATTGAGGGAAAATATCTTGCTGAAAGCGACAACGGTGTTTTGATTGGCGCGGGTTTGGCAAAATATCTGAAAGTATCGGTTGGCGACACACTCGCTTTCATCGGTCAGGGCTATCAGGGTTCGAGTGCTGCGGGACTGTTTCCCGTTCACGGTATTCTGCAACTTGCCATTACCGAAATGGATAATAGCTTAGTTTATGCCACCTTACCTGCCATACAAACTTTTATAGATATGCCCGACGGCTATAGCGGCATTTTGATAACGCTAAAAGACGACAGGAGCTTAGACGAAACGATGGAAACTATTAATAGCACTCTACACTCTAAGGATTATGAAGTTATGAATTGGCATTTCACAATGAAGCGTTTGCTGCAAACGGCTGAATCAGACAAAGCGTTTTCCAAATTTGTGCTATTTATATTGTATGTGATTGTTGGTTTCGGCATTTTGGGAACGGTAATTATGCTCACTAACGAACGAAAGCGCGAATTTCGTATGCTCGTGTCGCTCGGAATGCAGCGTGGCAGACTTGTTGCTACACTATGCCTCGAATTACTTATAATGAGTTTGTTAAGTGTTGTTTCGGGCATAGCTATTGCACTGCCATTAGTGTTTTACTTTCATTCTCACCCGATACAAATCACAGGCGAAATGGCGGAAATGTTTAACGACTTGGGAATGGAGGCGGTAATTCCGTTTTCAGTCGAGCCTAAAATATTCGTTACGCAAGTTGTTATTGTAATTATTCTTACCGCAATAGCAGCTATTTACCCAATTAGAAAAATCAAAATTTTGAAATTAACAGAACAATAAATTATGCTTACAAAGCTCGCTTGGAAAAACATTTGGCGGAACAGGACTCGTAGCGGTGTGGTTCTCGGTGCAGTCGCAATCGGACTGTTTGCAGGAACTTACCTGTCCGCATTTATGAATGGCTGGATGCTTGGCTCGGTACAGGCTGATATTGACACAAACCTGTCGCACATTCAAATCAGCGATACTGCCTTTTCCGCCAACAATGACATTGGCGCGTATTTTTTACAAACTAATGTTGCCGAAAAATTGGCAAACACTCCCTCTCTTAAAGAAATTTCATTTCGCCTGATTTTAAACGGGATGTTATCGTCAGCTAATAACTCGGTGGGGATGACGGCAAACGGCGTAGTGCCCGAAGACGAACAGCGCGTTTCTACAATTTGGAAAATGATACCAGACTCGCTTGGTGCGTTCCTGCCCGAAGACACACGAGCTGCAATAGTGATAAGTGAAAAAACTGCCGAAAAGCTGAAAGTACGTTTGCGCTCAAAAATCGTTTTTTCATTCCAAACTGCTGCGGGCGAAATGCAAACAATGGCTTTCAGAGTATGCGGAATTTTCAAAACAAGCAATTCGGCTTTTGATGAAGGGCAGGCGTTTGTACGCTACGATGACATTTTCCCACTCACCGCGCTGCCCGAAAATTCTGCTCACAAAGCGTATATCCGCGTTGCCGACCTCGAAACCTGCGAAAAAATAACTCCCGAACTCAAAACGCTTTTTCCCGATTTAAGCGTACAAAATTGGAAAGAACTCAATCCTATGTTCGCAATGAGTTTGGAATATATGGACTTGTATGCGATGATAATTATCGGCATATTCCTGTTTGCGCTCGCTTTTGGAATTATCAACACTATGCTGATGGCGATTTTGGAGCGCACCCGCGAAATCGGAATGTTGGCGGCAATTGGAATGAACCGTTCGCGCATTTTCAGAATGATAATGTTTGAAACCGTTTTTTTAACACTTCTCGGTAGCGTTGCGGGTATTGCTTTGGCGATAGCTGCGCTCATTCCCTCGCTGCACAGTGGCATTGACTTGACCTTTATGATGAGCGATAGCTTCGAAGATTACGGTTTTTCGTCAATCGTTTACCCTGTTATCAGTGCTGAAATGTTTGTCGAAATTGTCATTTTGGTAATCCTGACAGGCATTTTAGCTGCAATCTATCCTGCGAGGAAAGCATTGAAATTAAACCCGATTGAAGCAATCAGAAGTTAAAAATAGTAGAGGTGGAGTAGGGGTGGAGTGCGGGCATCAGAAGTTAAAAACGAAAAAAATATAAGTGTATGAGGATAATTGAAACAAAAAATCTCGTAAAAGTTTACACAGGCTCGACTGTAGAAGTGCGGGCTGTTGATAGTGTAGATTTAGTAATAGAACAGGGAGAATTTACTGCGATTGTAGGACCTTCGGGGTCGGGAAAAACAACGCTGTTGAATATGGTAGGAGGGCTTGACCAACCCACGAGTGGCGAAATCATTGTTGATAACGTTGATATTACTCAACTCAATCAAAAACAGTTAGTTGATTTTCGTCTGAAAAATATCGGTTTCGTCTTTCAGTCCTACAACCTAATTCCTGTATTGACGGCTGCTGAAAACGTGTCATTTATAATGGAATTGCAAGGCAGGGTAAAAAGCGAAATTGACACTCGGACAAAGGAAATCCTCTCTGACGTGGGGCTTGGCGACCGTCTTACGAGCCGTCCCTTTCAGCTTTCTGGCGGACAGCAGCAGCGTGTAGCGGTGGCTCGGGCAATGGCTTCGCGACCAAAATTCATTATCGCAGACGAGCCAACGGCTAATCTCGACAGCAAAACCACCGAGAAATTGCTTGATATGATGCTCGAACTCAACGAAAAGGAAAATATTACTTTTCTATTCTCGACTCATGACCAGCGCGTTGTAAACAAGGCGCGAAGAGTAATTGTGTTAGAAGATGGAAGGATAGTGTCGGACGAAAGAAAATGAAACGAGCACTCTTTATATCTCTTGTTTTCTCGTGCCTTACGGCAATCGGTCAGGACGAAAAGCCCAAAATTTTTGAATTAAACGGCTATATTAAAGAAATGCCCTCATTTTATTTTTTGCAAAACGAACTCCCTATTTCCGCTACTGAGAGTATGAAATATACTTGGTACAATTTAGTACATAACCGTTTAGATTTCAAAATTAATGCCACGAAAAATCTAAGTTTTAACGTTGGAATGAGAAATCGGTTTTTAGCAGGAGGATTTATCAAGAAAATTCCACCGTATGCAGACATTCTTGCCGTTGATAACGGACTTGTGGACTTGTCGTGGAACATCTTCCATAAAAATGGAATGGTTTTCAATACATCTTTCGACCGTGCCTACATTGATTACAGCATAAAAAATGTACAGATTAAACTCGGCAGACAGCGCGTGAATTGGGGTATCGGGCTTGTGTGGAATCCCAACGATATTTTCAACGCCTTTTCCTACATTGATTTTGATTATGAAGAACGGACGGGCAGCGATGCCATTTCTATAACTTGGTATCGTTCAGCAACTTCTTCGCTTGATGTGGTTGGGAAGATGTCCAAAAATCCCATTGACAGTGCGTATCAGTCCACCATTGCGGCGCGTTATTTCTGTAACTTAAAGAATTATGATTTTCAGTTTATTGTCGGAAAATTCAATGATGATATTGTCGGCGGTTTCGGTTGGAGTGGCGCGATAAAAAACGTATCATTTCGGGGAGAAATATCAGTTTTCGTGCCTGTAATCAACAGGAATATCAACCGTAAAACTGCTGTTGTTGCCACCTTAGAAGTCGATTACACCTTTGAAAATCAATTATATTTACACGGTGCTGCATTATTCAATTCGTCTGGCAAATTAAAAAATATTGAGGGAATGAATTTGTTCGCCACGCAAAACGACCTGAGTGCAAAAAAATTATCTTACGGAATGTTTGAAATCTTTGCTCAGGTGAATTACCCTGTCAGTCCGATTTTCAACGTCGGTTTGGCGACAATATTCAATCCTGCCGATTTATCAACCTATCTCTCTCCCAGCTGCACCTTTTCGCTTGCCAACAACCTTGAGCTAATGCTCAATATGCAACTCTTACTCGGCAAGTCAGGTACAGAATACGCCGCCAACGGCAACACTTACGCCACATCCGTACGACTGAAATGGAGTTTTTAAACATAACAGCAATGAATATGCTACATTCATCAATATTAAAGGCTGTCGGCGTTTTTTTGTTGCGATATTTTGTCGTGCCCCTGAATAAATTATTTGTTGTATATTTGTAGCAAACGGGCAACTACGATATAAACATAAAATTAGTGATAAACTGATAAGATTATGGAACGAAAATTAATGTCGGAACTCATAAAGTGGAAAGATAGGAGTGGCAGAAAACCTCTCTTGCTTGAGGGTGCGCGTCAAGTTGGAAAAACTTGGCTGCTTAAAGAGTTTGGCAAACGTTGTTTCAAAAATGTGGCATACATAAATTTTCAAAATCCAAGTCAAGAGATAATTGATTTGTTTAGTGGCTCAATCGAACCCAAACGTATCATTACCACGCTTGAACTGCTTTTGAATATGAAAATATCGCCTTCCGAAACTTTACTCATTTTTGATGAGGCGCAGGAAGTTCCTCGTGTATTGACATCTCTGAAATATTTCTGCGAAGATGCACCAGAATATCATATTGCCACAGCGGGAAGTTTGCTTGGAATTTTTTTGCACAGAGACATTTCGTTTCCCGTGGGGAAAGTAAACACGCTGAAATTAGAACCAATGGATTTTGAGGAATTTTTGTGGGCAAATGAAAGAGAAAATATTGTAACATTCCTAAAATCAAATCCTTTTGAAACCACATTCAACGAAGTTTTATCAGATTTATTCAAGCAATATCTCTATATTGGCGGAATGCCAGAAGTTGTTGCTGATTGGATTGAAAATAAGGATGTTATAAAAGCAAATGAAATTCAGAGAGAAATTTTGAGCAACTATCGTAAAGATTTCATCAAGCATACCGATAATACAACTGCTGTCCGTATTCGTCAGGTATTCGACAGTTTGCCTGTCCAATTTGCCAAAAATAACGACAAGTTTCTATATGGCACTATAAAATCGGGGGCAAGAGCAAGAGAATACGAAATGGCTATTGAGTGGCTGATTGACGCAGGAATTGTGCGACGTACAAATCGTGTTAATCGGGGCGATAAAATTCCGTTGAAATCATACGTGGACATTACTGCTTTCAAACTATACTTTGTTGACGTTGGCTTATTCCGTCATCTTGCAGAAATTCCATTTGAAGTTATTGCCGACAAAACCGCTATTTTTGACGAATTTAACGGATTGGTCGCAGAGCAGTTTGTATTGCAACAATTGTCAAAGCATACACTGTTCTACTGGACAGGTAGCGAAGAAAGCGAAGTCGATTTTGTTATGCAGTATCATTCGGACATAGTTCCGATAGAGGTAAAAAGCGGAACAAATGTAAAAGCAAAAAGTTTAAAGATTTTTCGAGAAAAATACACACCAAAAATCAGTGTTCGTTTTTCACTGAAAAACACTCGATTAGATAATGATTTGCTCAATATATCTCTATTTAGTGTGTTTTTATACGAAAATATACTTGATTGTTCCTCCGAAAAATGTGTAAAATGACAGCATTATTCCTCCGAAAAATGTGTAAAATGACAGCATTATTCCTCCGAAAAATGTGTAAAATGACGGCATTATTCCTCCGAAAAATGTGTAAAATGACGGCACTATTCCCCCGAAAAATGTGTAAAATGACAGCGATATTCCCCCGAAAAATGTGTAATCCCCTGTTTTAAAGTGGTGTCCGATAGTCGTTTCACAGGCAATAAATCGGGACATTAACAACGGAAACAGTCGAGCGTAATGTTCGGCGTTTTTTGTTGGTAGTATCTGTCACCTTTTTCCTGAAAAAGCAATCTTTGTTCGGATTGTCAATCGTCCAACAACCACCAATTTTTTCGTAACTTCGCAGATTATTTTAATCATAAAATCATGAACGAAAATTTTATTCCCGTATCAGAAATGCCGTTAGGCGATGACGGCAGCATTTATCATCTTCATTTGCACCCCGACCAGATTGCAGACAACATAATTCTTGTGGGCGATCCGGGTAGAGTACCTGTTGTATCATCCTTTTTTGACCGTATTGATACAAAAGTACAAAACCGCGAAATGGTCACGCACACAGGCGAATACAACGGCAAACGCATAACAGTGCTCTCTACAGGTATGGGCACAGACAACATTGATATTGTGATGAATGAACTCGATGCCCTCGTTAATGTTGATCTTAAAACTCGCACTCGCAAGGACACCCACCATACGTTAAATCTTGTTCGTCTTGGAACGAGCGGAAGTTTGCAATCCGACTACGAGATAAATAAATTCTGCGCATCCACCTACGGACTTGGTCTTGACGGACTTTTGAACTACTACGGTATAGACGACAAACTTCACGAACACGACTTACTCAACAAAGTGCTCGAACATTTGCAGTTACCCTCACAGTTTGCGCGTCCGTATCTTATAAAATGCTCACAACCATTGATGGACAAGATAGGCTTTGATATGATACAGGACATGACCGCTACTGCACCCGGATTTTTCGCTCCACAGGGGCGCAAAGTACGTCTGCCGTTAGTGTTTCCCGACCTTCCCGACAGACTGTCGTCATTCAGAAGCGACAACAAAAGATTTGCAAATTTTGAGATGGAAACATCAGCTTTATACGGTTTGGGACGCGGTTTGGGACATAACACGCTCACCGTCTGTGTACTTATCGCAAACAGAGTTAGTAAGACGTTCAGCGAAGATTATAAGCCTTACGTACAGCAACTTACGCAGGTAGTTGTCGAGCGTTTGTGTAAATAATTGGGCGTTCCCCCGCCCCTCGCAGAGCTTCGTGACGGGGTCGGGCTTTCCGCTGCAATCTTTTTTGCCATCTGCCCACCCGCAGAGCCACGCGCGGCAAAAAAGGATTTCCGCTACAAAGTCGCGAGTAAGCGAGGGCAGAGGACGCGCTTGCGCGGACTATGCCGAGCGTGAGCGACTTCATTGCGAAGCAATAATCCCTAACGCAAGCCCCCGCACAGCCCCGCTTGCGCGGACTATGCCGAGCGTGAGCGACTTATTAACGTTGTTAATTGTTGATTAAGGAGTTAATGATTTTCAATTCATTGCGAAGCAATAATCCCTAACGCGCCCCCACCGCCGCCCCCCGCGCCCGCAGAAGACACCACGCAGAAGACACAAAGACCCGCCGCCCCGCCCTGCCCAACCAAACCACTTGTGAAAAAATATGAATAACTATACAAAATTAAGCATAGAATACGCCAACCAGCGTTCATATCTGGACGACTTGTTTCAAGTTTACCCAACCATTCCAGACGGAATTAGAGAGATAAATGAAAATCTTTGGAGTGGCGTTGAAAAGGCTATGAGTGCCTTAGTTTTAAGAAATTATTTGTATCAATTATAATTTATGACCACCAATATACTCATACACGGTGACAATATAGAAGGGCTAAATTACCTTTTAGACAACGGTTTCAGAAGCAAAGTTGATTTAGTGTATATTGACCCTCCATATTCTACAGGTGGAAACTTCACCATCACCGACGGACGTGCTACAACAATAAGCAATTCCAAAAATGGCAAAATTGCCTACACGGACACGTTACAGGGAAAAGATTTCATAGAGTTTTTACGCGAACGGTTGTTGTCATTAAAAGAATTGTTATCTGAACAAGGCTCAATTTATCTACATATTGACTACAAAATCGGGCATTATGTTAAAGTAATGATGGACGAAGTTTTTGGAATAGAAAATTTTAGAAATGATATAACACGAATAAAATGTAATCCGAAAAATTTTGACCGTACAGGTTACGGAAATATAAAAGATTTAATACTTTTTTATTCAAAAACCAGCAATCCCATTTGGAACGAGCCGAGAGAAAAATATACCGAGAAAGATATTGAAAAATTATTTTCAAAGACAGACAGTAACGGACGAAAATATACGACAGTTCCAATTCACGCGCCCGGCGAAACTGAAAATGGAAAGTCAAACAAACCGTTCAGAGGAAATTTGCCACCCAGAGGCAGACACTGGAGGACAGACGTAGAAACACTTGAACAATGGGATAAAGATGGCTTAATAGAATGGTCTTCAACAGGCAATCCACGAAAAATTATTTATGCAGATGAGCGCGAAGGCAAGCGAGTGCAGGATATTTGGGAGTATAAAGACCCACAATATCCGACCTACCCAACAGAAAAAAACTCGGATATGTTAGACTTAATCATAAAAACATCTTCAAATGAAAACAGCATAGTGTTAGACTGTTTTTGTGGCTCAGGAACAACCCTAAAATCAGCGCAAATAAATAATCGTCAATGGATAGGAATAGACCAATCGGATTATGCAATTAAAGCAACTATCGCAAAAATAGATGCAATAGAAAGCGATATGTTTATGCTGAAACAGGGATATGAGTTTGTAGAACTGAAAGAAGAATTTCACCTTGCAATATAACCCGCCGCCCCGCCCCCCGCCAAACACACGATAAAAATGACAGAAAAAGAATTAACCGCCCTTATCTCGCTGCTCGACGAACAAAATTCGTCGCAGTATGAGATTGTCCGTTCTCGAATAATAGAGCACGGCGTTCCGGCTGTTCCTTTTCTTGAGCAGGCACTTGCTTACAGAGCGTCAGACGAACTTTTCAAAATTAGATGCGAGGAAATCACAAATATAATTTACGCAAGAAGGGCTGTCGAAGACTTGAAACAATGGGGAAAAATCGGTGGTGACAACGATTTAATGAAAGGATATTTTTATTTCTCTAAAGCGTTCGTTCCAAATATGCAATGGGAAGAAATAGAAAAGAGGATAAAAAAAATAGAAGCTGAAATGTGGCTCGAAATAAACGAGCAGATGACAATTGCCGAAAAAATAAACGTTCTTAATTTGCTGTTTCATGATAAGTGGAATTTTTCGCACGTTTCGTATCCGACATTTATTTCCACCGTCTTTTCACTTTTTATTGGCGACAGAAATTCACTATCACTTGTCTATTATTACTTAATGAAAAAGGCAAACATACCGTCCAATATACTTGTACTATGGAACTCCTTAGCATTGTTTCCTGTTTTGCCTATTGACGACGAATTTTTTCTAAACAAAGGCAAAGACACTGCCGAAAACATCCCTGTAAGCAAAGGTTTATGTTTAAATCCCATAGACGGCGGACTTTTTCTTGCAAAAGAACTTCAACAGGACACTCAACTTATTTTTCACGAAAACAGTTTGATCCTTGAAAAATATATAGAAAGCAGAAATTTCTTTGAAATTGCTGGAGGCGTTGATATTTACAGAGAATTTTACAATCATGGAATAATAGATAAAGGGCGGTTTTCTAAATTTTTCGAAGAACACGAACCGTTTGAAGAACAGGAACCGTTTGAAGATGCAAATTATGACGAATAACCCCACACCCCACACCCCACACCCCGCACCCCGCACCCCGAACCCCGCACCCCGAACCCCGCACCCCGCACCCCGAACCTCGCCCCTACAACCGTCCACCGCCCCCAACCCGACTGCAAAGCCCCCACACCCCCCCCCCAAAACCCCCC
>JAISPZ010000041.1 GCA_031274555.1 Bacteroidales bacterium
TTTGTTGGTTATGGTTGCTACATTCAATTACGAATTATCAATTACGAATTATGGCTAATGCACTTGTTGTCAGTGCGTAATTAAAAGAAAACTAAGTAACAACCAAATAAAACAAAAAACGTATGAATAAAGTATCAAAGTTATTATTGACCGTTGTGCTCACAATTAGTGGGAGTATAACGTGTAGTGTGTATGCAGCCAATTACTACATAGGCTTTACAAATAGTAGTCTGTCTAACAGTTATCCGCGACCAACGCCAATCTAATATCTGTATTGAGCAGTGCTAATGTTAGTGACATTGTGTATATTGCTAAAAACTGTAAGTTTTACCTTGACTCGCAGCTAATAGTAAAAACGCATATTATAGGTGGTTGCGACCCGACAGGTGACGGCAGTCAAAGGACAGCAATAGGTGCAGCAAAGAGCATAACAGACAGTATGACTGTTCTTGACGGCAACAGTCTTCGTCACCCAAGACGTGTCGAGAAGCACCGTGTGGCGACAGTGAACGCAGGTGGTATAATTGAGAACTGTCTAATAAGGAACGGTCATGCTCGTGGCATAACAAACAACAATAACGACCTCAACGGTCATGGTGGTGGTGTTTTATTGAACGGTGGCAAACTGTACAATTGCATAATACGTGGTAACGTAGCGATGAATGTACAGTATCAGAGCACCAATAAGAGCAGTGGTGGCGGTGTATATATAACAAATAACGGCGGTCAGGTAGTAAACTGTATAATCGCGTTCAACATGGACGACAGGGGTGTAGGTATAGACGGCAAGAGCGGTGAGTCCATAAACAATACTGTAGCTTACAATACGCAAACTCCGACGTGGAAAAACATTCCTATGACCAATGATTTCCAACATTACCAGAACTCTACTATCAATACTACTCCAACAGGTGCGTATATGCATCTTGACGCTTTTTACATGGCAAATACAGAATGTACAGGTGGTCAGTATGCGTGTTTTATGTCTGCGATTGACTTTGACGGTACGAATAAGCCTTACTTAAAGCTTGCCGACAAAAACGCGATGGTTGCAGCTCAAGCTCCTGCTGCAGGTTATTCAAACGGTATAACTGTGGAACAATATGCACTTTTAACTGCCAACGGTGCTGGTGTGTCTTCTACTCCGGGTACGATTATGTGGAATCTTGTGCTACATCAAGCAAACAATTCCTCAAATTTAAGATTCGGTGGCTGTCTGTCAGGTGAAACTGTTAGTTATAAGGTATGGTTTCCTTTGGCTGACAAGTTGGGTACGTCAACAGAAACTAATAGGGGTAAGGAGGCGTTGCGCCGTGACAACTATCCGATAAGTTATGTAAGTTGGTATGGTGGTTTAGCTTTCAGTTTGTGGTTGGGTGGTTGTTTGCCGACAGAGGCACAGTGGGAGTATGCAGCTCGTCGGAGCACGTCAGGTATGAATAATACGTTGTATGCGGGTTCTTCTTCGGCAGATGGTGTAGGTTGGCACAGTGGCAATAGCAAGCTCAATGGCAATGGTTCTACTGCTATGGTTCATGAAGTGGCAAAGAAGGATTCTAATGGTATAGGCTTATATGACATGAGTGGTAATTTGTGGGAGTTGGTTTTGGATATGTACAGTTCAGGAAGTTATCTCGGCACAGGTACTGGTGTCGGTGTAACGACTCCGACGAGTGGTAAGTGGTTAGTTAGCGGTAATGTTAGTAATACAGGTGCGTCTTCTGGTAGTCCTTTGTACAATCCTGTGCAGTTTGGGTCGGGCTTTGACCGCGTGTTGCGTGGCGGTGACTGTACCTTTTCTTCTTCGTACTGTTCGCTGGGCTACCGCTACGCCCGCGACCCGAGCACGTGCGGCAACCCCTACGGTTTCCGGTCGGTCTGTGTCCCATAGAATCAATTACGAATTACGAATTACGAATTACGAGCACCGACAACAAGCGTAAGCACAGACGATATGCACTAACAACAACCGCGTCAGCCGTAATCAATTACGAATTACGAATTACGAGAGCCGACAACAAGCGTAAGCACAGACGATATGCACTAACAACAACCGATAACAACACGCACGAATAATAGCACAAACAACAGGCACAAACAACAGGCACAAACAACAGGCACAAACAACAGGCACAAACAACAGGCACAAACAACAGGCACAAACAACAGGCACAAACAACAGGCACAAACAATATGCACTAACAACAACCGCGTCAGCAATAATTCTACATTCTAAATTCTAAATTCTACATTCCAATCCGCGTCAGCCTAATTGACAATTGACAATTAACAATTGACAATTGACAACTGTTTTTTATTTATCTTTGTCGTATATGGTTGCTGATAATCTCAATTTAATTCGTTCGCAATTGCCAAAGGGTGTGACGCTTGTTGCTGTGTCGAAATATTATCCTGTGGCGACTATTTTAGAGGCGTACAATGTCGGACAACGTGTTTTCGGCGAGAGTAGAGCGTTAGAGATGAGGGATAAATATCAAGAGTCGCCGAAAGATATTCAATGGCATTTTATAGGTCATCTGCAAAAAAATAAAGTAAAATATATTGCACCTTTTGTATCACTAATCCATAGTGTGGACAGTGTTGAGCTTTTGCAGGAAATAGACCGTCAGGCAAAGAAAAATTCTCGAAAGATAAAAGTGCTTTTAGAATTTCATATAGCACAGGAAGAAACAAAATCAGGATTTAAAAATATTGAAGATGTCAGCAAAATTGATTTTTCTTCTTTCGAAAATATAGAAGTTTGTGGTGTTATGGGAATGGCGACAGATACCCCTGATAAGTCGCAAATAGAGCAGGAATTTTCTCACCTGTATTCAATTTTTGAGATATTGAAACTGCCGATTATGTCCGCAGGTATGAGTAATGATTACAAAGTCGCCATCTCGTGCGGCAGTAATATGATACGAATAGGCTCTGCAATTTTTCAATAAGCTAATTACGTAAAAGAGTTATATCACAGAGAAATAGAAAGGAATGCCGTCCTAAATCTCGTCCGAAATCTCGTCCTAAATCTCATCCTAAATGTCATCCTAAATCTCGTCCGAAATGTCGTCCGAAATGCGGAAGATAAAAATATAATTTGTATCTTTATACTCACATTTTAGCAATTCATAACTAACTATTATGGAAACAATCATTAACACAGTTAAATTTAGGGCAGACCAGAAACTTGTCGATCATATCAACAAGAGAACTGGAAAAATTGCAAAAGTTCTTCCGCAGGCAGTATCGACAGAGGTGTCATTAAAGATTGACAGGGAGCACGAAGTAAACAACAAAATTGTGAGCGTTCGTATAGCCATTCCGGGCAACGACCTTTTTGCGGAAAAACAACGTGACACGTTTGAAGATGCTTTTGATGACAGCATGGACGCAATCAGAAAAATGATCGAAAAGATAAAAGATAAATATCATAATTAATGGCTTGTGAAGATACGATATGTGCCGTAGCCACTCCGTCAGGAGTGGGCGGGGTGGCTATTGTCCGTATTTCTGGAAGCAAATCTTTGCAGATAGGAAAGTCATTACTGCTAGACGCGCACTCAGATGCGCACTCAGATGCGCACTCAGATGTGCACTTTGTTCCACGCCACGTTTATTACGGCAGTATAAGTTCGCTCGACTATGTCCTGGCAACTTATTTTGAAGCTCCAAATTCTTATACGGGCGAGGATGTTGTGGAAATTTCGTGCCATGCGTCACCCTATATTTTACAAAAAATACTTTCGCTATGTACGGACGCAGGTGCGCGTATGGCGACTGCGGGTGAATTTACAAAACGTGCTTTCTTAAACGGCAAATTGGATCTTTCGCAAGCAGAGGCAGTTGCGGACATTATATCTTCCGACAACGCTGCTTCCCACCGATTGGCGTTACAGCAGCTACGTGGCGGGCTGTCTAACGAAATGACAGTCTTGCGCGAAAACCTTTTACACCTGACTTCACTGCTCGAACTTGAGCTTGACTTTGGCGAGGAAGATGTTGAATTTGCTTCTCGAGAAGAACTTGTCAAGTTGCTCAAAGAAATTAGAGAACGAGCCACTTCGCTGTGCAATTCGTTTACGCTCGGTAACGCCATTAAAGAAGGTATTCCTGTCGCTATTATAGGGAAGCCGAATGTGGGCAAGAGCACACTCCTCAATGCCCTGCTGCGCGAAGAAAGGGCACTTGTATCCGATGTTGCTGGTACTACGCGCGACTCTATCGAAGATACGCTTGTGATTAACGGTGTGAAATTTCGTTTTATAGATACGGCAGGATTGCGCGATAGCAATGATGTTGTCGAGAAGATGGGAGTTTCACGCACTTATGAAAAAATGCGGCAGGCGGCAATCTGGCTTTATGTTTTTGATGTAACGGAGATGACGGTTGGCGATGTTATGGCAGAGGTAAGAGATATTGCAGTGCCAAGTCCGTCACAAAAAATAATTCTTGTTGGAAACAAATGCGATTTATTGAGCGGCGAGGCGTTTGAAAACCATGAATGTATTTTTATTTCTGCCAAAAACTCCGAGATTTCAACACTACAAAAAAAATTACTCGAACTTTCTGGCGCGGACAATATCAATCAGGACGCGGTAATTCTAACTAACGTCCGCCATTACGAAGTATTGAGCAAGGTTATAGAAGAAACAAATCAAGCCATAAACGCTCTCGAAGACCACGTTTCCACAGACATCCTCGCCCAACATCTACACACCGCCCTCAACCACATCGGCAAAATCACAGGCAAAATCCTACCTGCCGACATTCTCTCAAATATCTTCGGAAAATTCTGTATCGGGAAGTAATCGCTGATTTAGCATTACATCTGTCCATTTCGCCAGAACTACAATCTGGACATGATTATCGCTGTATGCTATCGTGTAAAATCGCAGATTGCGTCTATGTATAATTCAAGAATTTAGTGTAAATTTGCGCCATCAGAACGATATAAATTTTTTTTTTGTATCAAGGAAAATAATCTAATAATTTGACACTTAAATAAATAATGAAGAAACTCAAAAATCCAAGCAGCTTTTCTGTCGTGTCGTTCAGAGAATTACACCCTCTTGGAACGGCTTCGGGAAGCGATTTTTATTACACAGGCATAGCGAACCGAATTTTACGAACTCTGACAAACGATAAAGTTCTTATTAACAGTTTTAAGCCATATTCATTAAGAAAGGCGGCTTTACATTCTGCCGCTTATTTCGAAGATGTTATTTCTCAATTGGGGCTTTTTTCTGCTTTCCGCAATATTCACCAGAAATTGTGCGGAAGTAAATTACCTTTTTTTTCGCTCAAAGACGAAGATTATATTGATGAAGAAATCAATCAAGAGGATGTTCGATTACTTCTATGGTGTATAAAGCAAGAAGAAATAAATGAACGGAGCGAGGATAATGATGAAATTACTTTTCTAAATCCGATGAATCCTATATTTGGCTACGTAAGTACGTTAATTCTGGATATTCTGGACGAAGAATACGAAACAGCTCCCGAAAATGAAGCATTGCACACTTTGTTGCACGACACCTTGTTTGAAAATCATTTTCATTTACGCGAAATTTTAAAATGGTTACATTACGATTCGTACCTTTCAATGCAGTATCCAAAAAATAGTTTGGAAAAAGAAAAACAAAGTGCTCGAAAAAGCAATACAGAAATGTACAGAGAAAATGTTAAAGCATTCTCATACGTCATCGAAGTTGAAAGAATTTATAATAATGTATGCTCACCGGTCGCTATAAAGGCAGTAGAGTGGCTAAAAGAAATCACGAGCAACGAGCATTTAAAAATTACGCTTGATGCATTAGAAGTTCTGCCATACTCAGTGTACAAAATGTTACACAAATTTGACAATAAAGTTGAAATTTGTCCTTTTGACAATGAAAATCAAATTATGTATTTGGATGTTGATTCTATGTCAGAAACTGATAAGTTAGAAACCGATCAGCTTTTTATGGCATCTTTGGTTCGGTTCAACGATTTGTGGTGTGTAAATGGAGTCGCTCTTTTTATGTCTGAAACCGATTACGTAAAGAAAGATCAAGATAAAAGTTCCGCAGACAAAATCAGATTTATTTATGAAAAAATAATGGAATACACAAAACAAAAACCGTTATTATTTTTCAAGAATTTTGATGAATATGTTGATTTTCGTAATAACATTTTCTCGAATATGCAAGATATAGATGAATCGGAGACAGACAATTTTTTTAAAAGCAAAATGAATTTGGTACTTTTCACCGATGTCGAAGAAGGGACTGCGATTTTACAGGATGCGGCGCGTTGGATTAAATCGCCAGATAATAAATTATACGACAAGGATGAAGCCGAAGATGGTGCCCTTTCGATACTTGTGGGTTTAGCACCAGCACCGCTTTCACTGATTTCATATTTGGTGGAAAAAGATCTGTTGCCGGATGCTGCCATAAATTCATTATATGGAAAAGAATACGGCAGACAACTTGTGCAGAATAATAAATGGTTTATTGTTCGTTTTTTTCAACCATATTTATTTCATGGTAACAAAATCAAATTTCATGGTAACAAAATCAAACCAAGTGCCTGATGGCTCAATGATTTCAGTCGGATTTGAGAATCCCGACTACGTTGATACATACAGAATTATGAAATCAACGGATTACAACATTGAGCAAATTACAGAGGCGATATTCCGACTGCCACGATGGGCAAAACGGTTGATGAAATTGAGAGATTTCATTGTTAAACCCTTTGGCTTAAAAACCAAAAAGGATGGCTCGGCAAATCAAAAATTTTTCACCGTCATAACACAAACGGAAAATGAAATTGTGATGGGTGAAAACGATACACATTTGAATTTCAGGGTTTCAGTATTGGCGGACAGAGAGAAGAATTTTATTTACGTGACAACACTTGTCCGATACAACAATTTTTTGGGCAGAGTATATTTTCTACCTGTAAAACCGTTTCATGGAATAATTGTGAAGTCATTAATGTTTCGTCTGGCAAAGTCATGCGAAGCCCCCACTGCCTTAGGGTGAGATTGTGTCGTCATTGCGACATCCACTTTCAAAAATCGTCTTCAGTCGATAAAAATTTAGTGAATGTTCTTCGCCTGCCAAATTATTCATAATTATTCTTAAAAATTCTTAACAAAGTTGTGTTTTGTAACTTTTGCTCGTTATTACTATATAACAAATAGAATTATATTTGACATTTGTTATCTAATTCGCTAACTTTGCAAAAGATTTATATTATGGAAAAAGGGCATGTACGGGAAATTATGTATTACAAGAATTATTATCTTGATTTTTTTCAGACATTAGATGCTAATACGAAAAAGAAATTTAACTGGATATTACAACTTATTGCTACAGTAGAACGAGTACCCCAAAAGTATTTCGAACATATTACCAACTCTACAGGGCTTTACGAGATAAGAGTTGAAGTTAATTCAAATATTTATCGTGTTTTCAGTTTTTTCGATAAAGGACAAGTTGTAATACTTGTTAATGGATTTCAAAAGAAAACGCAAAAAACGCCACAAGTAGAAATAGAAAGGGCGGAAAAACTAAAAAAACAATACTTCTATGAAAAAGAACAATAACTTGACCTCATTCGCAAATCATTTGGATAGCCAATATGGGAAGCGTGGGACGGCAAAAAGAGAACAGTACGAAGCGGAATTTGAAACGTTTAAATTAGGTGCAATGCTGCAAGAGCTTCGCAAAGAGAGAGGGCTAACACAAGAGGCACTTGCAGAAAAATGTGGAACGACTAAAACCTATATTTCGAGAATAGAGCACGACGTGAGCGACATTCGACTGTCCACGCTGATGAGGGTTATACACGATGGTTTCGGCGGACAACTAAATTTTAGAGTAACGATATAAAGATAAATCGACTTCATTGCGAAACATTTTATCTCCCACTGCCCCTCACGCCTTAGGATGGGCTTTGGCGTAGGATTGCTTCAGCTTCTCAATAGTATTGTGAGTATAAACTTGTGTGGAAGCGAGCGAAGAGTGACCGAGAAGTTCCTTTACAGCATTCAAGTCCGCGCCATTGTTGAGTATGTGTGTCGCAAAAGTATGCCGTAGCACGTGCGGTGAACATTTAGAGAGTGACGTATTAGCGCGTAGTGAACTGTGAATTAAACGATATACATAGTTATACGATACAGCTTTTCCACTTCTGCCGACAAAAAAAGTCTCCGCAGTGTATGGGCGTAGCACCCTGTATTTTTCTATCCGTTCGCAAAGCATTTTCGTAAGCGGAACGATTCTTTCCTTATTTCTTTTTCCGAGAACTTTTATTTGTCGCTGCGAAGTATCAACATAATTATCTTTAAGAGTAATCAATTCTGCGGCACGTATTCCTGTTGCATAAAACATCTCAACGATAAGAAACCTCTGCCATTCCATAAAATCATCTGTAACAGGAACTTCGTCAGTTATTTTCTCCATTCTGCTCTCTTCCACAAAAGTCGGCAGACGTTTTGAAGTTTTTGGAAGCGGGACACCGATGGCAGGATTTGCCGACACAAGACCACTCCTAACAGAGTATTTATAAAACGATTGCAGACTCGAAATCTTTCTCCTTACAGAAAACGCCGATTTTTTTTCCTCAACAAGATGAACAACGAACGACCTAATCATAACAGAAGTCGCCCGCAGCAAATCATCAAGCTCAAAATTATCAAGTAAATATTTTTTAAATTCCTCTAAATCAGTACGGTATGCCTTTATAGTAAGCACAGAATATCGTTTTTCGGCTGCAATGAAATTCAGAAATCGGGAAGTATTCATAAAACAAATATACTGTTTTTACGGCTAATATTAATAATGTTTTTAATTATAGCGTTCCCGCGCCCCTCGCAAGCTCGGTGCGCGGTCGGGCTTTCCGCTATAATCTTTTTGCCAATTCCGCCACGACACCTCAACCCATCAACAAACATAAAACCCACCACCATCCGCAAAACCACCGTTAGCAAAAAGGATTTCC
>JAISPZ010000096.1 GCA_031274555.1 Bacteroidales bacterium
AGCACATCTGTTGCTCAACGTCATCAAGGTGCTATCCGGGAGCGAAAAGGCGTTTTCCACTCTGGCGGCGTTGGTACGGATACATTTGATCAGTCATTTGAACTTGACTTTGGTAGTAATCGAAGGCAGGCGGTATTACCCAGCAATCGTGCAAATGACACTTTTTTAGGGAGGGGGGTCGGTTTTTGAAAAACAAAAAGAAAAACACGTAATCAAGTAATTATCAATAGTATAAAAAACAAGAGTCGACAGATTTGTCATTTAGTCGGTTAATAGTGTTAAATAATATAGCAAAAGTTGGTGACGAACGACTGAATTTCATCGAAAAAGTTGTGCTTTGGATTGGCGGGACTATTGGGCAAAAAAATCAGACGGGCGAATATATAAAACTCGTTTGGAATAAAGCCGAAGAAAAAATTACACGTGTTTTAAAAAATGAGAGTGCGGTGACATCAAAGGCAAAAAGTCGAGGTATCAGGATGTAGAAGTAGGCAGCCCTTTTTTAGGGGTATCGCCCATTATTACCCCTACATGGCAAGCCATGTAGGGGTCGTGGGTTTTTCGGTCGCAAGCGACCGAAAAGAGGGAAGTGGTGGCTGTCGCCACCGCGATAAATTAATGTTTCAAAAAGGGCACCTAAAAAAAATAAAATTCATAAATTTGCTTGAGGATTAAAGGGGATAGACCAATGGAATATTTAAGATTGAAGATAAAAACGCGAGAAGATTCCATGAAAAATAAAATTGAGTTTGGCGAGTAATTCGGCAATAAGTCGGCAAAAATTAAAGACTAAAAGATAGTTGTGCTTGATAATCAGCCCAATATAAAATATGTTATAGCATATGGGACGGAAAATTATCTTTGAAGTTATCCCAAATACCTTACAACATCATTTTTAGGAAAATCAAAACCAAATCCATCAAAACATAAATCTTCATCTAGTTCTGTCCAATGAATGCCAAACGGTGACAAGGTATATTTTAAAATTTGTTCACGCGTAGCATTAGATAGTATATTAGAATGTGAAAAGGCAAAACGTCCACGTCCACGATTAGTAAGAAGCAATACTTCACTCTCACTAATTTCAATATTTTTAACTTTAATCATAGTCCGTTTTATTTTTTAAAAAATTCATTCCAACGTTGGATAATAACTTCTCTATTTTCTTCAATCGCAAGTTCTGCGCATTTGATTTCGCGTGGTTTCAAGCCATAATTTTCTATAAGTTTTATTTCGCCCTCAACTTGAAAACGAGCTTCACTGTTTTCATGTCCAACGTGTACGTGTATTGGCTCATGGTCATTTGCGTAAAAGTAAAACTTCAATCCTAAATAATAAAAAAGCGTAGGCATATCACAGTGTTGTTTGTACAAATATAATTAATTTATTTGTAACAACAGACGAAAATGCACAGGGCAAACGCATTTTAATTTGTGATTAATCGTAGTAAAAAATCATTATTCCATCCAGCTTTAAGTCGTTTTGGGCGCAAACTTTCTTTTCCTTTATCCTTTTTTAGCAGGTTAAGCACTATCTTTATTTTTGTTTCTTTTTCTTTGCATATCTTCCAGAAAAACAACATCCAACACTCAATGCAATTTGTTTTCCTGAAAAAACACGATTTATTGTATCGTGAGCAGGAATAAGGTAGCCTCAAAAAAAATTTCAAAAAACGGATGTCCGTTTTTCCGTATAATTCTATATCAAAAAAAACAGGCACTTTCTAAGCTCGAAATCATTAGCCGTTGTTAATTGTCAATTGTTAATTGTCAATTGTCAATTAGGCTGACGCGGATAGAATGTAGAATGTAGAATTTAGAGTGTAGAATGTAGAATTATTGCTGACGCACTTGCTGTTTGTGCCTGCTGTTTGTGCCTGCTGTTTGTGTCTGTTGATTGTGCGTGTTGTTATCAGTCGTTATTAATACCCAGCAGGTGCAACGTTCGTTTCAATTCGTAATTCGTAATTGATTTTGTCCACTCCTGAACAAGAACTCACCTGTCTTTTTTTTTTCATTGTTTTAAAAGGAGTTCTATTGAACTAAGGAGCAAAAGGGGAAAGGAAGGCAGGACGGAAACCAAGAACGTTGTCGCGGCTGTACGCGCCGTAGTTGCCGCGATAGCCAACGCGCAAGTCGCCACCGCCGGCGAGCCAGCCGCTGCCGCGTAAAACGCGACTGGGCGGAGAGTTAGCACCGACTGCATTGTTGATGGGATTGAGCATAACATCGCCAACAACCATATCATTGCCGCTGGAATAATTATAATGCGAAAGAGCATAAGAATACGTTCCGGGATTAAAATCCGCACACCACTCAGATAAATTGCCATTCATATCATATAAACCCAGACCTATAGGTGCCTTCTCACCTACTTTGTGGTTGTGACGGCTACTGCCCGAACCATAAGCAGCAGAGGTTGCAGCGTCTGCGCTGTTAGAGCCGTACCACGCATAAGTGCTAAGCACAGACTCAGAAGAACCACCCTCGTAAGCAAACACCTCATTATGCAAAGAAGAAGACTGACCCGCAATAGTTGTATTATCAAGAACGGGAGCAACAAAAGCACTGGCGTTTTTGCGCCGAAGAGCAAATTCCCATTGAGCTTCGGTGGGCAAACTACCACCCAACCACTGACTATAAACCATACTGCCATACCAGGAAACATAGCAAATAGAAATGTCATCGTCAGGAATTGTACCCCCTCCGGTCCGCTCTTTCGGAACAATTATACCACTGTTTTGATAGAGAAAGCCAAAATTGTTGGGATCACTAACATTAGAATTAGGATTGGTGTAACACAACTCATAGCCATAGTTGGCACAATAATCTTCGTCGCTTTGACTGGATGGTCTTATGTCTGTACCATAATACAAACGAACGACATTATTATCCGTTTGGCCTGTTATGCCCGCACCGTAAACTTTTAAAGTCCACAAACTGTCACGATAAGTGTCAGCAAGGATGATAACGTTACTTTCTACCCTGTAGTCAACGCCCGCAAGAAAAACACAATATTGAAGACATGTCGTTTCAGTCGCACTAAGATAAAAGTCCGTCAGCTGAACTTTTACTGTTGTGTTATAAGTGGGACCACCATTTGCCTGATGAAAATAATAGTTGGTGGTGTTAGAATTTGAAAGGTTGGCACCGGTGCCCGGAACAAGAACGCTTATCGGAGCAAAGGTGTTATAAATTATTGTGGCGTTTGTAATAATGCAACCCGCTTCACCATAAACGCCGTAGCCGTTGTTAGCCATATTATTGACGATTAGACTGTTGTAAATCTTGCCGCCGTTTGTAAGATATACGCCACCGCCAAGAGCAGGAGTTGTCGCACGGCTTGTGATGTTGTTCGCCACATTCCCACGTA
>JAISPZ010000110.1 GCA_031274555.1 Bacteroidales bacterium
AGATCTGTGAGCAAAGAGCCGTTTATGTCAAGAACATCGGTGCCCACGGTCTCAAAAACGGTCTCGTCTTTAAGATCACCGAGTTCATGAGAAGAAAAAACATCTTTAGTGAAATAAACTGTTTTTATAGTTTATGGCGCAAAAATAAAAAAAAATTGCGAATTTTTCAAGAGGGTTAAAAAATGTCCAACTTTGACGGATTTGCTATTAACAATTTGCAGTGCCTCAAATTGCAAATGTACCGTTTTGTCTTTATAGCGGTCGAAATTTATAAATTTTTAATAAATTTACTTTTGCTTATTTTCAATAGATTATGCGTTTTTTTGACAAAAACACGCACTTTTTTTGTATTTTTGGCTTATTGTTCGTTTTTATATGCAGATAACAGTTTGCAAATAACGCAAACATCTGTGTAACTAAAAATAATTATTATTATGAATGGCGTAAACAAAGTCATCCTGTTAGGAAATCTCGGAAGAGATCCCGAAGTTTTCATTTTTGAAAACGGAAACAAAAAAGTTCGTCTTGCTCTTGCCACAGGCGAGATATGGCGAACAAAAAACAATGAAAAAATAGAACATACCGAATGGCATACGGTAGTTCTCTATCGTGGGCTTGCTGATGTTGCCGAAAAGTACCTGAAAAAGGGGAATGCAGTCTATATTGAGGGATTGCTGCGCACTCGCTCGTGGGAAGACGACAAAGGTGTAAAAAAATACTTCACCGAAGTAGAAGCGCAAAAAATGTCTATGATTGGTGGTGGTAACAACGGCAAAAAGGAAGACACCGTGCTTAAAGGTGAGCCTGCTCGTCCATCTATCCCCGAAAAGTTAGAGGAAGAGCCTGAATACGACCCCGCCCTCGACTCCGTCCCATTTTAATTTTTTTTATTTTTTTTTCGCGACCTCCGCAAACTCGGAGGTCGCTTTTTTTGTCAAAAAATAATGATGACACTTGAGCAGGCAGAAGCATTAATTCATCGTATGGAACAAAATGCAGATATATTGAATGTCGTTCCATTAACTATCTCTAATTGGCTCGAAATGTTCGGTAAAGACTGTTTGGTACAAACCCCCATAGGAATTGTAAAAATAGGAGATAATCAGTATATAAAACTGATAAATAAAAATCGCCAAAAGGAATTTGGAATGATTAAACCTACACTTACTAATCCTGATGTGATAATTAAAAAAAATTCACCACAAGACGGCACTGAAAGAAACTATAAATTACTGTTCATTAAAATATTTCTCGCCAATCATGGAAAAAAATACGTTAATTTTGAGTCAGTTACTATCAAAAAAGATAGATTGGAAATATCCATTAGCAATCACATATTAGAAAAAAAGGCAATGCTACGTGAATTAACACGTCAAAACATTGCCTTTATACGTTCTGCACTTAATTTCAACAACTCTGAATGGTACTTAGCTGAAACCCACTAAGGGCTGCCGGACCTTGTTCCTACGCAAAAATTAAACACAGACGTTTGCAAAGATATAATAAAAAAGTGAAAAAATAAACATAATTGAACTATTTGGCATTATATATCGCAAACATTCGTTTTGATTACAAGACTACGGATTTTTTTCGTTAAACTTGTCTAAGCCTGCTTGCAGAAATTGGAGGTATTTTTCTACTGTAAGGTCAGGGCTATAGCCGATACCAGCGGGAACGAGCGGATTGCCGCTTGTGTCAAGCAAATGATAAAAAGGTAGCGTATTTGTTTTAAAGCGTTCGATTTCAAAATTAAGGTTGCGTTTGCCCATTGTATTCTTTACCTTGCCGTCTATCTTTGATGTTACCCATTCGCTCTCGGGAAGCTCCGTTCTGTCATCACAATAAAGACCTATTATAATATACTTTTTTAACATCTCCTGAACACGAGGATCGCTCCAAATATCAGTTTCTGTTTTTTTACAATTGGCACAAGCGTGTCCCTTGAAATCAAGAAATACAGGTTTATTCTGTTCTTTGGCGCATTTTAATCCCTCCTCATAATCAAAATATCCTTTAAGTCCGTAAGGAAGCGTGAGTTTGTCTGAATATTTTGGTACCCCGCAGAGTGTTTGCTCTGTGCCACCAACGGAAATTCCTGTATTGGTTGTCGATAGTAGAAGTAAAGATACTAAATTGTTCATGCCTGCGCCATCAACTTGAAATTCTGCATTGGCAGTCGCACCAACATTAAACTGCTGTGCTGTAGAAGGCGGAAGAAGCGGTGCTACCATTTTTAGGGGTGCGCCAAAAAGACCAGGGATAAGATAAACCGTGAACGAGAACACTGCTATTACAAGGAATAGACGAAATACGCCAATATGCTGTACGTCGCTGTCGTGCGAAAATTTTATTTTTCCAAGAAGATAGAAACCAAGCAACGCAAAAAGAACTATCCAAATTGCGATATAAGCGTCACGTGTAATAATGTCGAAGCCATATCCTTGATCTATTGTAACAAGGAACTTCATACCAAAAGCAACGAGCAAGAATGCAAAAACAACTTTCACCGAGTTAAGCCAGCCACCGCTACGAGGCATTTTGTCGAGAAGCGCAGGAAAAAGTGAGAAGATGAAAAACGGTAAGCCGAGCGCAAGACCGAAGCAAAACATTCCTATAAGTGGCTTTAATACCGAAGTGCCCATCGCAGCTTCAACAAGCAGCGCAGCAACAAACGGTCCAGTGCAGGCAAACGAAACGAGCACTAAAACGGCTGCCATAAAAAACGAAGCAACATATCCGCCCCTGTCAGCTTTGGCATCTAACTTTGTAGAAAGACCCGACGGTAGTGTGAGTTCAAAAAGTCCAAAAAATGACATTGCAAACAGGATAAAAAGGGCGAAGAATATCAGGTTCGGAATCCAATGGGTACTTAGTACATTTGCGAAATCAGCACTTTTTGTTATTGCAACAATACCGCCAACAGCGGTGTAGATAAACGTTACGGAAAGAGCGAAAATAAGACCTTTTAAAATACCTTTGCTTCTGCCCTTTGCACCACTGCTGTTATCAATAAAAAATGATACTGTCATTGGTATCATTGGAAAAACGCATGGAGTGAGAACTGCAAGCAAGCCCATCAGAATGGCTGTAATGATAAAGCCCCAAGAAATACCTTCCGTATCATTCGCTGCACTATCTTCCGCAGCATTAATAAAATGAGTTCCGCAACATTCCCCACTGTTAGTCGCAATCTCTTTCAAAGCAGCTTCAACAATTGAGAGAGTGTCTTCAACTGTTGCAGTAGCCACAGGTTCGCTCACTTTAACATCAAAAGAAAAATCAATATCCGTAAAAGGAATACAAGTTTCCTCATTGCATACCTGATAGTCGATAGTTCCTGTCACCTTAAAATCGTCCTGTGAATTTATTTTTATGCGTTGCTTAAAGGTAGCATTGCCAGCAAAAAAGGCGATTTTCGTTCCGAAAACATCATCAATTCCTTCTTTCGGTTTTGGGCTTTCGGAGATTTTTCCGACAGCTGTGTAGTTTGAAGACTTTGATAAATTAAACACTGTTGGAAGAGGACCTCCTGCTTCGAGGAATTGAGAATACAGATGCCATTCCTTGTCGATTTTAGCTGTAAAAACAAGCACCGCTTCACCCTTTTCGACATACTCTACAGTATATTTCCATTTAACAGGATTTTTCGGTGCTGCCTGTTGAGCAACTACCGATTGGCTTATTGAAAAAATGCTCGCAAAAACGAGCGCGAGAGAGATTAAAAATTTTGACTTCATAAATTTATAATAGTTTAGTATGATTAAAAACGACTTTTACGCTTAAAGTAAAAATATGAAAAAATCGGATAACAAATCACCGCAAGGGCTATACCCGAAAATCCTGCGAGCAAAAACATTCCTGCCGCAAATACTGCGAATAGATAAATTATCCATTGCTGACGAAACGACCAGTCTTTTATTTTGAGCGAAAACATTTTCATGTTACATACAAGAAGAAATGAAAATATTACCGCAAGCGCAACCAATAGTGTCGGATGCCCAACAAAAACTGTGGTACCCCAATTTATTGAAAATGCTGCCCAAAAAAGAGCATTTGCCGGTGTCGGCATTCCCTTGAAATAAGTATGCTGTTCGTCATCTATATTAAATTTTCCAAGACGATACGCCGAAGCAAGAGCCATAACAAAAACAGAATACGCCCACCAGGGAGTGCCTGCCAAATGTCTTACCATTACAAATGCCATTGAAGCAGGAACTACACCAAAACTCACAAGATCACTTAACGAATCCAATTGCGTTCCAAGTGCACCACTGACTTTAAGAAGTCGTGCAATCATTCCATCCAACAAATCAAAAACAGCTGCAAGACCAACGAAAATAGCCGCCCACAGCATATTTTCCGAAAACACGCAAACGAGTGCCAAACATCCGCAAAAAAGATTGCTAAGTGTAAGGAGATTGGGAATATGTCGTTTCATATAATTATATATAAAGATACAACTTTCGGATGACTTCTAAAAATTCGTGCGAACAAACGCAAATGTCGCAGGCAATTTTCCCACCGTAAGTTGCCATTTTTTATAGCCATTTGCGCCAAAGCAATAAATTTCGCCTTGCAAAGAATAGTCTTTTGCATCGGTAATATAAAAATCTTTTGTCACAGGATTTACGGCTATACCATAAGGAGCTATGATATTAGTGCCGTCTTTTATGAGAGAGTTATCTAAAACAGATCCCTCATTGGCACTCACAAGAGCGTAAGATATTGTATTGCTCCCTGTTTCATTACTCCATTGCACACCTGTAATATAAATAGAGTCGCCGACTACACACAAATCAGAAACAGGAACATCTATCATTTGTGCGAGCACGTTATTATAAATTCTATACAATCGTGAGGGTATGGAAAAGTAGTCACCACGCGAAGATACCCAAAGATTGCCGCGTTTGTCCGCACGAATACGATGTAGATTTACTGCGACATCAATTTCCCCTGTAACTTGAAAAGAAGATAAATCGATTACAGAAACAGTGCGTTCATATTTGTGCACTAAATATCCACCCGAATTTGCAACATAAAGTTTCCCGTTTAAAACAGCCATTTCTTCTGGCTGATATCCGACAACGACTGTGTCTATTATTTGAAATGTTGATGTATCAATTTTCGCAACATATCCGCGTTGCGCCTGATTAGTGTCCAAGTCAATAGGACCTGCGTATGAAGTTGCATACATATATCCACCGTCAAAAGTAATGTAACGCACATTGGCAATATTTACTTGCGCTATCCGCTGTGCATTTTCTTTTTTCATAACTTCAATTTTATTTGAAGAATTTATAGCCGCGTACAATTTGCTCCCATAAATTTTAAGGTCTGTGCCAACATCTCCCAAATCCATTACTACATTAGGATTTGATGTAAGATAAATATCTTTTTGATAATAGCCGTTTTGATAGTTATAGTAATCAAGCGAAGCATTGTTGCCTCCAAAAGATCCCTCGTTCAACAAATAAAAACCCTTGATGGATGTTGTTTCGGGATCCCCGATTTTAATTCCTTTTGGCTCTTCATTTTTAGTTTTCTGACAAGAAATTAAAAACAAAACCGAAACTATTAGTAAATATTTCTTCATGATGATTATATTGATATGCCAAGTCGCAAAGTTAAAGAAAAATTTATACCTGACATTGGATAATTTTTAACAATCTCATATTGTTTATTGAATATATTGTTTATTTCAAACATTACTACCGGATGTAATAATTTAATTTTTCCGAAATCAAATAAAAAAGAAATATCATGAAGTGAGAGTGCGTCAATACGATTTGACTCAATATTTTCAGAATTTTCATACCTCTCACCCACGTACATACACTGATACGAAAATGAAAACCATTTATACCCTATCTCGGAACGAACAGAAAAAGTATTAAACGGAGTATATGCTATCTGTTTTTTATAAATTCTATCGTTAGACGGATCTGAATAATCCATTGCGCGTTCAAAAGAATACGTAGCAAGCGCCGATACATACAAAGAATTTTCCCATTTAAAAGAGATGTCGCCCGCAACATCAATCCCTCCCATTTGTACTTTACCGATATTCGTAACCATCCACCTGTACAAACTGTTTCCACGCGGAATTAAAACGATTTTATTGTCAATAAAATTGTAATATCCCTCTGTCTTTAATTTAAAAAAAACATATTCCCACTGCTTTTCGTACTGCACTCCAATTTCCGTTTGAATGGATTTTTCAGGCTTCAATGCAGGAATTTGCATATCGGAATAATACAATTCGTCAAAAGACGGCATTCTGTAAACAGTTTTATTAAATGCGTAAAAAAGCAAATCTTTGAAAGGTGTATAAGAAATATAAATTGACGGCGTAAATTTATTTATTATTTTTTGACCACTGCTTTTTATCGTTGTATTTAATACGGACGCTTGAATTTTCGCGCTGTTAAAATAAAAATGGTTGGACAGTGCCGCAAGCCCCTCAAATCGCTGTGGTGAAATTGTCATATCGCGTCTATTTGTTTTTAGAAAAGACGCTGTAAAATCAGTTGCAAAAGAAATATCCCACCACTTAAAAGCAGAAAATTTATTTGCAAGAGATGTGTAAATATTTTGTTGCCAAAATGAATTATCTATCTGTACCGTTTGAGGGTCGTAATCTGCATAACGTAAAAAATCGTTTGCATATTTCACTTTTACAGAATATGAATACAAATTGTTTACGCTACCATCTAAGGATGTTTGAATAAATCCGTTTCTGTCCCATTGTCGGGCAGAAGAATTAAAAACGTTATTTCTCACAGGTCCGGGAACACCTCTGTTTGATTGATAATAATAGCCTTTTACTTGCCATTTGCCAAAGCTATTGCCATTGGTGCTACCGCCAAATGCACCATTAAACCCACCCTCTACACGCAAAGCGTTAATATCACTATTTTGGCGATACGCTGTCGTATCCCATTGCAAAATACCACTTGTAGAAAATCTTTTTTTTGTGAATTTATATTTGCCTGACGAATAAATATATTCAGCATTTAAACTACTGCTAATGTCCTTGAATATTTTTTGCTCCCAAAGAACAGAACCGTTCAAAAGAGAAAAAGATCCTGCACGAAATTTTACTGACAGATTTGTTTTATTATTGTTTGAAAATATCGGCGTTTTAGTACGAAGATATATGCTTGACGAAGAATTATAATCTCTCGCAGATTGCAAAATTTCACTTTTTTGACCGTTGTAAAGAGAAATCATTTCTATATTTTCGAGCGAGAATTTTCCTAAGTCCACAGTGCCGTTTTGTGCATTATTAATAGAAACCCCATCGTAAAAAATACTTGTATGTTTGCTGCCCATTCCACGAACATCTATAGTCTTCACGCCGCCTACTCCGCCGTAATCTTTAACCTGAACTCCTGAAAAAAATCGAATTGCATCAGAAACAGATTTGTTTTCAAGATGCTGTAATGCCTTTCCCAAAAGAGTTTGTGCGGGCACAATTGTTTGTTTTGGGAAACCGTCTATTTCAACTTTCGGAAGAGTATGCAAACTGTCAGGGTCCTGGTCTAATGCTTCATATTTCGTGAAAGTATGCGAACTGTCCACAAAAAATACTTCACTCGTAAACCCACAGGCAGGAATACAAACAAAAACAAAATACAAACTAATTTTCAGGATCGTCAAGTTTTCCTTTTCTCTTTAAAATTTTGCAAACAAGATAAAAGATACCGCTTGCAACAGCAAGTCCCAGCAAAACATAATTTACAGGATCTAAGTTCACACTGATTAAGCGATTAAAAAAATCGAAAGTAAAAAAAAGGAGAAAGACCGCAAAGACACCGTTTTTTTCCTGCCTCAAAACTTTTTTCCAGTTAAATTTTACTTGCGGCTTAACATATAGACGGTAGTCAGGAATAAAGGTTGGCGTTTTTTCTGCCCAATCTGTGTATAAATGTCCGAATTTTTTTATCATAAAATTTTCTTCGGCATACATTATACGCTCGTAGTAAAGCATATATGCGAGTATAAACGCTATAATAAACCAGAAATTTTCTGTTATCATTGCAAGTCCAAGCCACATAAAAAAGTTTCCAAGATAAAGCGGATGGCGAACCATCGAATAAATTCCTGTCGTATTGACGGTGTCTGCAACCTGACCAACATTTGTATTTCTGCCTGATGTGTTAGGCGCGACATACCCTATCGCAAAACAGCGAATAAAAAGTCCGAATAAACTTACAGCGATGCAAAAATAAAGAAGTGCGGTGCTATGAACTTCTTCGCGTAAATATACAAGAAGCCCTAACACAAGAATTGTTACAGGTAACATACTACGCCGTTGAAAAAGCCAATTTCCTTGATTTTCAAATGCTTCAGGAAGATTCATAAACGTTTATTTTAAATTATGCACTTTGTGGCTCGGACAGCTCAAACAGGGCTTCACACCATTCTTAAAACTCTGCATTTTGTGGATAACGAGGAAACGGAATAACATCTCTGATATTCGTCATTCCTGTGACAAATAACAACAGGCGTTCAAAGCCAAGACCAAAGCCGCTATGCGGTGCAGAACCATATTTACGAGTGTCTAAATACCACCACAAATCGTGCATATTTATTTTGAGTTCCGAAACACGTTGAGAAAGTTTTTCATAACTTTCTTCTCGTTGTGAACCACCAATAATTTCGCCTATTGCAGGAAAAAGAACGTCCATAGCACGCACTGTTTTTCCGTCCTCATTTTGCTTCATGTAAAACGCCTTTATTTCCTTTGGATAATCGGTGAGAATAACAGGATTATTAAAATGTTTTTCGACTAAATAACGTTCGTGCTCCGATTGCAGGTCTGTTCCCCAATCAACTTTATATTCAAACTTTTGTCCTGATGATTTTAGAATATCAATCGCTTCGGTATATGTAAGACGTGTAAAAGATGTATTAACAATACTCTCCAAGCGATTTATCAATTCTTTGTCGTACATATTGCATAGAAATTCCAAATCTTCGCGACAATTATCAAGAGCGTATTTTACGAGATATTTTAAAAATTCTTCCGCCAAATCCATATTATCTTTTATCTCGTAGAAAGCCATTTCAGGTTCATTCATCCAAAATTCCGCAAGATGTCGTGGAGTGTTGGAATTTTCGGCGCGAAAAGTGGGACCGAAAGTATAAATTTTTGAAAGTGCAAGCGCACCAAGTTCCCCCTCAAGTTGTCCCGACACAGTAAGGTTTGCCTGACGACCGAAAAAGTCCTGACTGAAATCTACTGCACCATCTTCGCGCGGAGGATTATTTATGTCAAGAGTTGTAACCTGAAACATTTCTCCCGCACCCTCTGCGTCCGAAGCTGTAATAATTGGAGTATGCAAATAAACAAAACCGCGCTCCTGATAAAATGTGTGCAGTGCATAAGCCATAGCATTGCGAATACGAAGTACGCAGCCGAAAGTATTTGTACGCGGGCGCAAATGCGCTATCTCACGCAGAAATTCAAGCGAATGTCCTTTCTTTTGCAATGGATATTCTTCAGGATTTGCCCCTCCATAAACGATGATTTCTTTCGCCTGTACTTCTACATTTTGACCTTGCCCCATTGACTTTGTAAGCGAACCTTTGACACAAAGACATGCTCCTGTACTTACGGTCTTCATCAAGTCTTCATTAAATACTGCGTTTGAAAGATCTGCGACAATTTGAATATTTGCGACAGTAGAGCCATCGTTAAGCGCAATAAACGCAACGTTTTTATTTCCGCGTTTAGTCCGCACCCAACCTTTAACAACTACGTCCCTGCTCTCGCCCTCGGAGAGAGAAATCAACAAAAGTTTTTTTATCTCAAAATGTTCCATATTATAATTCTATCTCGCTTTGCACAAATAATGAGTGTGTCAGCAGTAATTCTACATTCTAAATTCTAACCGCGTCAGCCGTAATTGACAATTGACAATTAACAATTGACAATTAATAACCGCGTCAGCCGTAATTGACAATTGACAATTAACAATTGACAATTAATAACCGCGTCAGCCGTAATTCGTAATTCGTAATTGACTATCATTGTCCGAGAAAATTTTTCAACTGCTTATTATGTGACTTCAAACGTCGTATCGCTTTGTCTTTTATTTGACGAACTCTCTCGCGCGTGAGGTTAAACCTTATCGCAATTTCGTCTAATGTGAGAGGTGGCGTTGAACCTATACCAAACGAAAGAGTAAGTACATCTCTCTCTTTTTCCGATAATGTCGAGAGTGCGTGCTCAATTTCTCTTTGAAGTGATTCTTTTATAAGGTACTGGTCTGTCGTTGGTGAATCCGCCGAAATATAAACATCAATAAAACTTGTATCTTCATCTTGAACAAGAGGCGCATCCATAGAAATAGAACGCGTTGTCAGATTTAATACTTCCGTGATTTTTTCTTTCGACTCGTCCAACGCTTCTGCCAATTCATCTACTGTTGGCTGGCGTTCCAATCTCTGTTCAAGACGTGATGTCTCTTTTTTTATTTTATTTATTGAACCTACCTGATTTAAGGGAAGACGCACTATCCTCGCCTGTTCAGCAAGTGCTTGCAATATTGATTGACGAATCCACCATACGGCATAAGAGATAAACTTAAAACCACGTGTTTCGTCAAAACGCTTTGCCGCTTTTATAAGTCCCATATTTCCCTCGTTGATAAGGTCAGGTAGTGACAATCCCTGATTTTGATATTGTTTTGCAACGGAAACAACAAAACGAAGATTTGCTCGTGTGAGTTTATCAAGTGCGCGTTGGTCACCCATTTTTATTCTCTGCGCGAGAAGAACCTCTTCTTCGGGAGTAATAAGTGGTTCTTTCCCAATGTCTTGAAGAAACTTATCTAAAGATGCAGTTTCTCTGTTTGTAATTGATTTTGTAATCTTTAATTGTCTCATACCTGTTTATTTTCTTTTTCTTCTTGTTTCTGTATTTTTTTTTCCTCTAACGCCGCATGATATGCTTTTGCGTTTAATTCGTGTTCCGCGCCTGTTTCTGCAAACAAATGTGAGCCAGAAAAATCGGGATTTGCACAAAAATAATAATAAGGACTTTTATGATTGCTAAGCACCGCATTTATGCTGCTTGTTGTAGGGGTACATATTGGTCCGGGTGGCAAACCTTTGTACATATATGTATTGTACGGCGAATCAATTTTGAGGTCGGAAAAAAGTATTCGTTTCATTTTTCTATCCCCTACTGCAAATTTTACTGTCGGATCTGCCTGTAGCGGCATACCTTTACGAAGTCTGTTCAGATATACTGACGCTATAAGATTTTTTTCCGAATTTTTATCTGTTTCCAATTCGACTATCGAAGCAAGTGTCATTACCTGTGTCCTGTTCATATTTATATTTGACGCTTTTTCGAGCCGTTCTTTATTCCAAAATTTATTCTGCTCAAAGTAGAGGCGATGAAAAAGTTCTTCGGGGGATACGTCCCAAAAAACATGATAAGTATTGGGGACAAAGCAAGCCAAAACAGTTTTTGTTGTGACAGGTTCTTCATCTAACGAATAGTTACTTAAAAATTCATCGTCCGAAAGTATTTTAAAAAGTGCTACAGAATCAATTTCGAGATTTTTACTCAATTTTCCGGCAGCATCTTCTATGCTTACAAGACGATTAAATGTGAGTTTCTTTTCGTCCTGATCGCCTGCACGCAACTTGCGAATAACAGAAGCTGCCGACTGTTTGCTGCTCAAAAAAAAGTAGCCATGCTTTACTGATTTGTCATAGTCAAAAATGCGCGAAAGCAGTTTGAACTGCCATATTTTGGCAATGCCGGAATTTTCCAAACTATCTATAACATCCTCGAAATCCGAGTCTTTTCCAATGTAAAGTTCCATATCATCTTCTACTACCGGCGAACCGAATACAGTGACAATAAGCGACACACTCCCTACGGCAAGTGCAAGCATGACACAAAGTAATGCCCAAATAATTTTTTTGGACTTTTTCTTTTTTTTGCTTTTACGTTTTACCATAATTATTCTCTGTCATTCTTAAGTTTGTCTATCTGTTTTTGAATAGCGTCATCTTCGATTTTTTCAAAAAGAAACGCAGGTTCTTTTAGTGCTGTTCCTTCATTTATAAGAATTTCCCTGCTTGTATCACTCCACATAAAATGTTCGGATAATCCAAGCATTAAGCGCATTTTTTTTGCAGTGAATGGAAGAAACGGCTCACATAAAACAGCCAAATGCGCCACTATCTGTAACGAAACATTGAGCACTGTTGCCGTTCTGTCAATATCTGTTTTATATAATTTCCATGGTTCGGTATCGGTTAAGTATTTATTGCCAAGACGTGCTAAATTCATCAGCTCCGACAATGCTTCTCTAAATCTGTACTGCTCTATGCTTGCAGATATTTTATCAGGATACTGCAACATTTCTTGAAGCACATTTTTATCTATCTCTTGAAGATTATGTGCAGTCGGCACTTTTCCCTCAAAATACTTGTGGGTTAGAACCATAATTCTATTAACAAAATTACCAAAAATAGCGACAAGTTCATTGTTATTACGCGCCTGAAAATCTTTCCACGTAAAATCGTTGTCTTTTGTTTCTGGAGCATTTGCCGTAAGCACATACCTAAGCACGTCTTCCTTGTTTGAAAAGTCTTCCAAGTACTCGTGCAGCCACACAGCCCAATTGCGGGATGTGGAAATCTTGTCGCCTTCAAGATTGAGAAATTCGTTGGCAGGAACATTGTCAGGCATAATGTAAGATCCCTCTGCCTTGAGCATTGCGGGAAAAACAATACAGTGGAAAACAATATTATCCTTACCTATAAAATGAACAAGTTTTGTGTCCTCGCTTTTCCAATATTCTTCCCACGTTGCCTGCTCACCATCTGTCTGAAATTTTGCGGCTGTTTCAGGATTTTCAAAAAGTTCTTGCGTTGCTGAAATGTAACCTATGGGTGCATCGAACCAAACGTAAAGTACTTTTCCGTCTGCTTGAGGAAGCGGAACTTTTACACCCCAATCAAGGTCGCGCGTGACGGCGCGTGGCAGTAATCCTTGATCTATCCACGACTTGCACTGACCGTAAACATTTGTTTTCCAATCATTTTTATGTCCATCTAAAATCCATTCACGTAAAAAACTCTCGTAATCGTTAAGTGGCAGATACCAATGTTTCGTTTCTTTCATTATCGGCGCATTACCGCTAATGGACGAGCGCGGATTGATAAGTTCTTCGGGACTTAATGACGAACCGCACTTTTCGCACTGGTCACCATAAGCATCTTCTGCATGACAGTGCGGACATTCACCTACTATATATCTGTCTGCAAGAAACTGCTTGTTGTCTTCATCGTAAAATTGGAGTGATGTTTTTTCGACAAAACACCCTTTGTCGTAAAGTGTTTTGAAAAATTCGGAAGCATTCTTATGATGATGTTCGTTTGAAGTCCTTGAATAAATATCAAAAGAAATTCCGAAATTTTCGAACGATTTTTTTATAATATTATGATACCTGTCCACAAGCTGCTGAGGCGTTATGCCCTCTTTTCGTGCTTTAATTGTTACAGGTACGCCATGTTCGTCCGAGCCGCCTATAAATACTACGTTTCTTCCCTGCATACGCAAATAGCGCACATAAATATCCGCAGGAACATACACTCCCGCAAGGTGTCCAATATGCACAGGTCCATTAGCGTATGGAAGAGCAGTTGTAACGGTATATCTTTTGTTCACTTTGTTCGCGATTTTTGTTCGTGTTTCTACAGCTTGACTTATACACTCACTGCCACAAAAATTAACTTTGTCTTGTTGAGAATTCATCGACATTTCGGATTATTTTCCTTTCTTTTTTTTTAAATTTGCGGGATAGGCTCTTGCGTAACTATCGGACACAACACACCCAATATATATATTCCCTCGAAAGGGACACGAATGTAGTAAAAATTATTAAAAAAATCAAGAGGATGAAACACGTATCGAATAATTTTTTTTGGACTCTGGTCTTTTTTACTTCCACTGTGGGCGTATGTATGGTGACCATTATTCCTTGGCACAGTGCCAAAGCAGGACTGTCTGCGCACGCACAAACGCCTGATATACAAGGGCAAGCGCAGATAGACGAATATAAGCGGTCGGAAATAGAAAAAATTTTTGACCGAGCATACGACGAAAAAAGATTTAACGGACAAGTACTTTACGCTGAAAACGGGCAGATTTTACTGCAAAAAACGTATGGATTTGCCGATTTGCAAAAAAAGACTAAAATGGACAATTCGTGGCGTTTTCAATTGTCGTCCACCTCAAAGCCTTTTACTGCCACAGCTATTCTAAAACTTTATGAGGAACAAAAAATAGATATTGATAAACCCGTCAAACATTACCTCCCCGACTTTCCATTTTCAGACGCAATTACCGTAAAACATCTTTTGCAACATCGCTCAGGGCTTCCTGATTATATTCATCTTGCCGATAAAAATTGGGATAAAAAAACTACTTTCACAAATAGAGACCTTTCTCCGCTCTTTAAAAAGGTACAGGCAAAAGTTAAGTTTGCCGCAGGTGCAAAATTTGATTATTGCAACACAAATTACGCTTATTTGGCACTGCTTGTAGAAAAGTATTCGGGCTTTACATTTGCATATTACTTAAAGACAAAAATTTTCGACCCGCTTGGAATGACACGCACTTTTGTTTATAATCATGCAAAAGGGCGTCCGGCTGAAACTGTTAAAGGGTATTCGTATTCGCGCCGCAGGGGATATTATGAAAGACCTGTCGAATTTTTAGATGGAACAGTAGGCGATAAAGGTATTTATTCCACCGCCGAAGATCTTTTCCGTTTTGACCAAGCGTTGTTAAGTGATGATTTTCTATCGGAGAAAAGCCGTTCGCTTATGCTAACACCAGCAGAGCCGCTTTGCGAAACTCATGATAATGATTACGGACTTGGATTTCGCATTAAGAGAGATACTGTTTGTGGCGATGTGAGAGTGTTTCACAACGGGTGGTGGAATGGATTCAGGTCGTACTACGTACATAGTCCCAAAAATGAAAAAACGCTTATATGGCTCAATAATCGCAGTGATGTGACGCTCGCTTCTCTTGTGGACTCAATACTTATTTTTTCCGACAGCTTAGATCACCCCGAAAAATATCATCTGAATGAAGAACGTTTCGGGGATAATTTTGATAATCATCAACAGTAAGCACCTTTTTCGTATCTTTGCAGGATATAATTCCATGCGACCCGCTCGTTAAATAACAGACATAAGGAAACGAGCATGGTAAACATTGCTACCCAAAGACAAGTGTTTCTGTGCGAGTTCCATACGACCTATTAAAAACAAATTACAAACGTATGAAAAATAAAATTGGGCTTTCACTAATAGTTACAGGTGTGATTATCTTCCTGCTGACCGCTGCAACTTTTTTATTTTTGAAAAAACAAGATAAGATTGAGCCTTTTTTTTCGTTTACAACGCCTGAAAGCCCTTTTGTTGAAGATGTTACGCTGACTTTAACGGACGCACCTGATTTTATTGACGATACAATTGAAGTAGTTGTTGTATCTGCACCCCCTGTTGAGAAACATGAGAAACATAAAAAAGCTGCCACTCCGCATACCCGCGCAACCACGCATTTAAGCAAGCCTGCTACTATTTCTCATAGCAAACCTCTTTCTTCGTCATCAGCCTCACACACAAATGAATTTTCTGTCGGTGGCATAAAAATAAAAGTTGAATTTTGGAACATTGACAAAAGTTTTAAAGGATACCATTTTTCTCTCGAACAAAAAAAACTTCTTTTATTCGGAATTAAACAATTTGAACCGCTTAGTTTTGAAAAACAAAACGACAAAATATTGATGTATTATCGGAATACCCCATATCTATTGGAGGAAAAGTTGGACATCGAGCCATTGCAAAAATTTTCAGCACAAAAATAGTTTCTGCTTATGCAATTTTTTAAATATCAGGGAGCAGGCAACGATTTCATAATGTTTGATAATCGCGCAGGAAATTTCAGTTCGTTTTCGTCGGATGATGTTGCTTCGATGTGCAACCGCAAATATGGTATCGGTGCAGACGGAATAATATTGCTCGAATGTGATAGCAATACCCCATATATGCGCTACTTTAACGCTGACGGAAGTCACGCTTCTTTTTGTGGAAACGGTGGACGTTGCTTCGCTTTATTTGCCCACCATTTGGGACTTTCCCGCAAGTGCGATGGTGTTGCGCTTATCACATTTACAGCAGATGACGGCAAGCACGAAGCGGCGATTTATTCCGAAGACAAGATACAAATTTCAATGCGTTCAGTACAAGATATTTATTCATGCAATTCCTGTATTGTTCTTGATACAGGCGTTCCACATGGAGTTGTTTTTACACCAAATATTAATGACTGCAATGTTGTAGAAGACGGTCGCAAAATTCGTAACGACAGGCAGGTTAATGTGGATTTTGTCGAACGAGTTTCTGATGATACTATCCGCTTACGCACGTATGAACGTGGTGTTGAAGATGAAACCGATGCTTGTGGTACAGGAGCTGTGGCTGCTGCTATTGCCACTGTTATTTCTTCAACAAAAACCGCAACAAGAGATTTCATGACAGATTTCGGGATGTATGAAATAAACGTTGAAACAAAAACCACAACTCTTAAAGTGTATTTCACTTTGGAAAATACTTTGGAAAATACTTTGGAAAATAAAACAGTAAAAAACATCATCCTCGAAGGTCCTGCGACACGCGTTTTTGAGGGTATATACAAATAATATGGACTTGTTTCAATATTTTTTAACAGGAATGGCTATTGCCGCAGTAGTTGTCTTTATATCTCTATTTTTTATAGATGCAGGATATGGAATGTTCTTCAAAAAAAGTTGGGGACTTGCAATAAATAACAAAGCAGGATGGGTGCTTATGGAAGTACCTGTTTTTGTACTTATGATTTTTATGTGGGCATTTTCTGAAAGAACGGATAATGCCGTACTTTTTGTTTTTCTTTGTCTTTTTGAACTTCATTACCTGCAACGCGCTTTTATTTTCCCTTTTTTAATGAAAGGAAATTCGCATATTCCGCTTTCGGTGGTATTTATGGGTGTCACGTTTAACGTTCTCAATACACTTATGCAGGGCGGGTGGCTCTTTTATGTTTCCCCTATAGATTATTATACTTTGTCGTGGCTGACGACCCCTCAATTTATAATCGGTGTTGTCGTTTTTATTGCAGGATATACAATAAACCTGCGCAGTGATTATATCATTCGTCATTTGCGCCATTCTGGTGATACGCGCCATTATTTTCCGCAAAAAGGGATGTTCCGCTACGTGTCAAGCGCAAATTATTTTGGGGAATTTGTAGAATGGGTTGGATTTGCAATTTTTACATGGTCTTTGTCGGGAGCGATATTCGCACTTTGGACATTTGCAAATCTTGCACCTCGTGCTCGCCGTCTGAATAAAAAATATGCCGAAGAATTCTCGGAAGAATACGAGCAAATAAAACCCAAAAGCATTATTCCATTTATATACTAACGATGTTGTTCACCCCTTACACCTTAGGTAATATTACGCTTCGCAACCGAACAATTCGCTCTGCTGCGTTTGAGAATATGTGTCATAATTATTCACCCTCTCAAGAGTTGTTTAATTATCATACGGCGGTTGCAAAAGGTGGAGTAGGAATGACAACTATCGCATACGCGTCTGTCAATCGCAGTGGTGTTTCATTTGAAGGGCAGTTATGGATAAGACCCGAAATCGTTACAGAGTTGCGACATTTAACTGATGCCATTCACGCCTACGGCGCAAAGGCATCTATTCAACTTGGACATTGCGGAAATATGACTCACCGTCACACCGCAGGACAAATGCCCGTAGGGGCTTCGGGAGGATTTAATCTTTACTCGCCAACATTCTGTCGCGCTCTAAAAATTAAAGAAATAAAACAGACTGTAAAAGATTTCGGCAACGCTGTAAGAATAGCTATTGACGCAGGGTTTGATGCGATTGAAATTCACGCAGGACACGGATATTTGATAAGTCAATTTTTATCACCATACACTAATAATCGTAAAGATGAATATGGTGGCTCACTCGAAAATCGTATGCGTTTTATGACGGAAGTCTTGCAGGAAGTTGTTCACGCAGCAAACAACAGAGTTGCTGTTATTGTTAAGACAAATATGTATGACGGTTTTAGCGGGGGTCTGCAAATTGACGACTGTATCACTGTCGCAAAAAAAATTGAGGAGTTAAATGTAAACGCAATCGTACTGTCTGCTGGCTTTGTGAGCAAAGCACCAATGACAGTTATGCACGGTGCGATGCCAATAAAAACGTTAGCATATTATATGAATATTCGCAAATATTGGTGGCTCAAAATTCTTATAAGAGGATTTGGAAAATATATGATGAGAGCTGTACCATATAGAGAAAATTATTTTTTAGAGGATGCAAAAAAATTCCGTGCTGCACTTAAATTACCATTGATTTATGTTGGTGGGATTACTTCGAGAGAGGGCATAAATAAGGTGCTTGACAGTGGTTTTGAGCTTGTGCAAATTGCGCGTGCTCTCATCAATGATACCGAATTTGTAAATCATTTGAAAAATGATCCTGCGTACAGTAGCAGTTGTACGCACAGTAATTACTGTATCGGACGGATGTATTCAGAAAACATGCAGTGCCACAAATGCACAGACAATCTTCCGCAGAAACTAAAAAAAGAAATCTCGACATTAGAAAAAACAAATTAAGAATGAAACAATCTTTACATACTATTATTTTGGTAGGAATTTTTGGAGTTTTTGGAATTTCGACCTTTTCTTTTTCTGAAAATATCTACTCATTTAAAAATTCGGATTATTTTATAGAGGGGGGGATTCGCTATGGAACAGCACTCTATCATCCACAGCACGATGTCTATCTAAAAGATCTTTATTTTGGCTCTATTGAAACACGTTTTGGGTTACAAACGACAGGCAAGGCACAATGGGAACGCACATTAAATTATCCGATAATAGGTGTAGCACTGCGCTATACCGATTATACGGATTTTTCGGACCCTGTCAATATTCGTCGCGCAACAAACGATCTTCTTGGAAAAAATATTGCTATTTTTGGCTATCTGCAAGGCACTATAATAAAAGCAAAATGGTTCAAATGGCATTACCAAATCGGAATGGGTATTGCAACTTTTACATCTATCTATCGCAAAGACAAGCTCTGGCAACCGGAAGGAATGTCCCCATCCGACTTTGAAGTAGAAGGTGCTCCGATGACAGAATGGCCTGACAATGATCTTATTTCACTCTATGTAAATCCATACGTAAATTTGCAAATGGGGTTCGATTTTAAGCTTACGGAACAGCTTGACCTCTGCCTTAATGCGAATTTTTTGCATGCCAGCAATGCCAGCATGAATATGCCCAACTTTGGCATTAATGAATTACAGGGAATTGTTAGTCTTCGCTATCATTTCAACAAGGATATTCCAGATATGCACCAAGAACCTATTGAAAAGTTTAGACCGACAAATGCTCTGTTTTTTACAATAGATCCTGGTTGGCTTTGGGCGCGTTACGATGACTGCTACTACTTTAAGCAAGGTATTTCTGTCGGGTATTCAAGACAGATGTTTTCTATTCTTAAAGTCGGTGCTGCTTTTGAAGCTGCCATTGCTACTTTTATTGCTCCATCAACAGATGCAATTCCAATGAGAGAGAGAAATGCTTCCCCGCCTGTTGATTATAACACCTCGTCCGAAGTATCCGAAAGTGCGGCTTTTCCACCTCCGCCAGAAGCACCAGAGGGCAACATTTCAGTCATCCGTAAAGGTGCTGCAAAAATATCCTATACAGATATGCCACGCACACTGCATACAGAGTCAATTTACGGTTTTACGGAAGTAACTTTTTCGCGCTTTGCTCTTCATATTGGCGTAGGGGGCTATATATACAAGGGTCCAGGCAATGCGTCCAAGTATGACCTTGCACAGGGATGGCATGGCGAGAGCGGTACGCTTAAAAAAAATCCATACATTTATGAGAAAGTTGGATTAAGAATTTATCTCGGCAAAAAACACCGTCATTTTGTGGGTGCTGCCATTCGTGCTCACTTTCCTGTTGCCGACTATCTATCTTTTACTTATGGATATAAGTTTTATGAATTTTCGGATATAAAAAAGAACAGATAATGAAGAAAACAATTCACACAGACAATGCTCCAAAAGCAATCGGTCCCTACAGTCAAGCCACAGAAGCGAACGGTATGCTTTTTATTTCGGGACAATTACCTGTTAATCCTTTGACAGGAAAAATAATTGACGGTGGCATAAAAGAGCAGACGGCACAGTCGTTGGCAAACCTGCAATCCATCCTTAAAGAAGCCGACTATACGACTTTGGACGTTGTAAAGTGCGTTTGCTATTTAAGCGAGATAAGCAACTTTGCCGCTATGAACGAAGTTTATTCAACAGTATTCGGCATTGAGTCGCCTGCACGTGCAGCATTTGCTGTTAAAGAACTTCCGATGGGCGCACTTGTTGAAATTGAAGCAATAGCCGTTAAATGATTGTTGCTCTCATCACAGGTGCAAGTAGCGGGATAGGACTTGAATATGCTCGTCAGTTAGCAGCAGGCGGGCGGAATTTGCTTATTGTTAGTAACGAAGAAAAAATTGCAACCGTTGCAACAGAATTGGCGCAGGAATACAGCGTACAGGTATGTCCTCTTTGTATGGATTTATCGCTATCAGACGCGGCGCAACAGCTTTTTGATTATTGCACCAACGAGAATTTAGAAGTGGATGTTTTGATAAATAACGCAGGTATTTTTTCATTCAAAGAAGTTATCGAAACTGATATTTTGCGCCTCGAAACGATGATGCGTCTGCATATTTCTACGCCCACTATGCTTTGCAGGCTGTTTGTCGCAAAAATGTTAGAGAGCAAAATGCCTTGTTATATTTTAAATATGTCGAGTATGTCGGCGTTTATGCCAAACCCATTTATTGCTCTCTATGCTGCAAGCAAACTTTATCTGTATAAATTCTCACGCGCACTTCAAATGGAACTGCGCGACAGTAATGTGAGCGTTTCGGTAATCTGTCCGGGTGCTGTCGCAACAAATTTATACGGTTTTGCCGACAATTCCCGTTATATGAAGTTGGGATTACAGTCAGGTATTATCATGCCTGTTGATAGACTTGTAAAAAAAGCGTTGCATAAAATGTTTAAACGTAAAAAGAAAGTTATTCCGGGTAAAATAAATTATCTTTTCATCTTTCTTATGTGGCTAATTCCAGACTGTGTTTTACATTACGCCATTAGCTACATACGCAAAAAGGCTTAAATTTCGTCCGCCATTTTCCAGACTGCGTTTTACATTACGCCATTAGCTACGTATGCAAAAAGGCTTAAGTTTCGTCCGCCATTTCTACCGCTTTTTTTGTCTGCGAAATTACGTTACCATGATGTTGTTCATAAAAATCGCATCGTCCACAATGCGGACCTATCTCTTTACTCTTTCTTAGTGAAAACAAAAGCACAAAGAGTACGGTCACAACTAACGCAGCCAAAAAAAATATCCATCCCATATCCTACTCCTCCGCAGGAGTTTTTAGACGCTCGCGGATTTGCTTTTCGAGTTCATCCTGCAACTCTATGTTGTCTGCCAAAAGGTTTTTTACAGCATCCCTACCCTGCCCGATTTTTGTTTCACCGTAAGAAAACCATGAGCCACTTTTCTTAACAATACCCATATCGGTTGCAAGATCAACAATTTCGCCAAGTTTGGAAATGCCCTGACCGAAAATAAGGTCAAACTCAACCATTCTAAACGGTGGCGCGACTTTGTTCTTTACAACTTTTACACGTACACGATTTCCTATTGGAGTGTCGCCATCTTTAATTTGCGTCACCTTACGAATATCAATACGAACAGACGAATAAAATTTAAGTGCATTACCACCTGTTGTAACTTCTGGACTGCCGTACATAACGCCTATTTTTTCGCGAAGCTGGTTGATGAAAATGCAGCAGCAACCTGTACGTCCAATTGTGGCGGTGAGTTTGCGTAACGCTTGCGACATAAGACGTGCGTGTAAACCTACTTTCGAGTCACCCATCTCACCCTCAATTTCACTGCGAGGAGTGAGTGCTGCAACGGAATCGACAACAATAACATCTATTGCACCTGAACGAATAAGATTATCGGCGATTTCGAGTGCCTGTTCGCCGTTGTCAGGTTGAGATACGAGCAAATCGTTTGTGTTCACGCCAAGTTTCTGTGCATAAAATTGATCAAAGGCGTGTTCCGCATCTATGAATGCTGCAATACCTCCTGCCTTTTGCGCCTCTGCGATAGCGTGCAGTGCCAACGTTGTTTTACCTGACGATTCAGGTCCGTATATTTCAATTACCCTGCCTTTAGGAAAGCCACCCACGCCAAGTGCTGCATCAACACCAATAGAGCCTGTAGAAATAACTTCCATCTGTTCTATTGCGCGGTCGCCGAGCTTCATCACTGAACCTTTGCCATACGTTTTTTCAATTTTGTCAAGCGTCAATTGCAACGCTTTTAATTTTTCTTGTTGCACCGTCGTTAGAGCCGATGCGTCTTCTTTTTTTGCCATAATTTTATTTTGTCAAAGATAAGGTTTTTAAAAATCAATCGCACTATTTATAAATGATGTGAAAGGATAAAGCTGCCTGCACCATTGTATTACATTTTTTGCATATTCTGGCGAGGCAATTTCTTTGTCTGTAACATCGTGTGCAAGAAAATAATGACGATAGCGTAAAAGATCAATGTCGGGAAAGTCCTTGTCGAAGCCTTTTGGTGCAGTCTTTAATTTGCCATAGTCGTGAAGTCCGCCGAAATTTTTACGCACCACAGGTGCTGCAAGTATTTTCTTGAACTCTGCACAATTGTAGTAAATACCCTGACGTACCTTGCGAAGTTTTTCACTCTGAAAACCGTACGCACCCGCACCGACAAAACACTCACCCGGCTCAAAATGCACGTAATATCCGCCCACTTCTGCCTTTGCGCCATCTCTACTCATAAAAATACCAATATTTGTTTTATATGGCGTTTTGTCGGGAGAAAAACGAGTGTCGCGATAAATGCGAAAAACACTTCGCTTCACAGTCATTCCGCGAAGCGATTTGTCAAAGCTGCATATACCCTCTAACACTTGCGCAGTAAAGTCTTCTATTTCCTGCTTAACTTCGAGGTACTCGCTCTTATGGTCGTTAAACCATTCACGATTGTTGTTCTTTTTGAGTTTTTTCAAAAATGAAAGTATTTTCTCCATATTAACTTAATTTTTTCGTACAATTGTCAGACCATCTCTAACGGACAACATGACACATTCAACATTGCCGTCCGAAGAAACCATGTCGTTAAACGAGCGCATAAGCAAAGTTACTTTATCTTGGGCAGAAATATCTGTGATTTTTCCATGCCACAGTACATTATCAATAATCAAAAAACCGCCACTGCGCAACTTGTCAATCAACAGTGCATAATACTCTGCGTACCGTTCTTTGTCTGCGTCAAGATAAATAAGGTCGAAATCGCTCTCGGACATCGTCTGTAAAACAGTCATCGCATCGCCAAAACGCAACTCTACCTTATCCGAAACACCGACAACGGCTAAATTTTTTCGTATTATATCTTCGAGTTCGTCGTTATGCTCAATAGTTATAACTTTGCCCCCCTCACGCAGTCCGCTCGCCAAACAAATAGCTGAAAAGCCTGTGAAAGTGCCAACTTCAAGCACATGCACAGGGTTAATCATTTTACTGAACATTTCGAGTAACTTTCCCTGATATGCTCCCGAAATCATATCATCACCCAGAACAAGAACGTGCGTATCACGCTCTATTTGCTGCAATGCAGTTGATACGGGTGATGTATGTTTCGTAATGTAATCGCCAATCATATTGCAAAAGTACGTATTTTTGGAGATTATCTGTCCACAACTAAACGAAATCCTACGCCATGGGTGTTTTGTATCTTAATACGCGGATAGGGACGAAAATGTCTGCGCAATTTTGAAATATATACATCCATACTGCGCGAAGAAAAAAAATCATCACTGTTCCACACTCTCGAAAGGGCATACGAACGATTTACAAGTTGATTTTCTTTTATGCACAAAAGTCGTAGAAGGTCTGTTTCTTTTGAAGTAAGGTCTATTTTGTCATTCTCGTTGTAGAGCACCATTTTATCCGTATCAAAAACGAGTTCCCCAAGGTCAAAATGCTTTTGCATTTTATCAAAAACTGCGGAATTTGTCCGTCTTAAAATGGCATTTATACGCAAAAGAAGTTCTTGCATGTTAAATGGCTTTACAAGATAGTCGTCAGCACCAACCGCAAGACCTTGCATTCTGTCTGTTTCAAGTTGTTTTGCCGAAATAAAAAGTATAGGTGTTTCTTCGTCCACTTTGCGGATTTCTCTCGCGACCGAGAATCCATCCATCATAGGCATCATTACATCTAAAATAATAAAGTTGAATTTTCCTGTGTGATATGCTCTTAATGTGTCTTCACCGTTCACACAAAGCATTACTGAAAGGTCTTTACCAGAAAGATAGTTTCTTAAAAATGTTCCAAGATTTGGGTCATCTTCTGCAAGCAAAATTGATACTTCGGGTCTTCTCATTGTTTTAAAGTTTTATTAGTTATTGTACTACTAATAACGAACAAAATTCAAAAAAAACAATAAAACGCCATTATATCACTCGTTTTAAGGTGATTACAATTCTTGATTTTCTGTGGGCAAAACGGACTTTTTACCGTAAACTCGACTATAAAATCGTTTTACTGTTTCACTTTTTTCGGAAATCCAAACAAGAAACGAAACAAGGAGCGTGGAAAAAAGAATTACGGAATAAGCTACGTCCCTTATAATTGCGCCCTCTGCAATGCCCATTGCCAAAGGCATTGAGCCAAGTACTGCCGCGACAAGACCTTTTGGAAACATTTGCGAAATCGCCGTTTTTTCGAGTACATTTGTTGCTTTGGGCGCAACAAGTGGAATAAGCAGAAAACGCACAACCATAAGTAAAAGCGTTAGAATAAATCCAAAAAGAAGTGCACGCCAATTGCCAAGTCGTAAAGAAATTCCAACATAAACAAAAAATATTGTCTTTAAGAGAAAAGACAGCTCGCCAAAAAAAGTAAGCTCCTGACTGTTCAGTGTATGACCTTTTCCGCCCATGACGCGCGTGAGAAAATTTCCCATTACGGCATCAATATTCATCATTGTTACACCGAAGACAAACGCTGCAATTTCGCCGCTGTAGCCGAGCATTTTTGTGACTCCATAAAGAATGAAGAAAAATGCGGGTGTAGTAAAAATAGAATTTTGCAAACGCCGTATTTTATTGATTAGACGTGACCAGACAAGTGCACCGATAAATCCAACCAAACCTGCAAGAAGAAAGGACGAAACAATTTCTCCGATTAACGTCCCGACATGAACTTCGTGCTTTACCATTACGTCCATAAAAGACATTGCAAGAACTATCGAAAGGACGTTTGTGATAACTGCTTCCAATACAATAACTGCTTTTATCTTGTCACTGACCATAAAGTTTTTTACCATCGGAATTATTACTGCAGACGCGAGTCCTGCGAGTGCTGTACCGAGAATTGCAGATGCTATCAGCGAAAGCCCGAACAGCCATCCCACAACAGTGACGGCTAATGCTGAACCGAAAAAACATACAAACGTTATTCCTATGACATCTTTCCATACTGCTTCGAGAGTGGAAAGTGATATTGATGTTCCGCCCTCAAAAAGAATGACCACAAGGGTTATCGCCATAAAGATAGATCCGCCTGTCCCGCTTATGCTGTCGGGGCTGACAAGGTTTGTCAGGGGACCTAAAATTAAGCCAATAAGCATTAGCGGTATAACATCAGGGATATGCTGCTGCTTGTAGAGTGCCGTAAAAAGGTGAGATAGAAAAACTAAAAGACCAAGAAAAATAATGGTTATTTCAACATTCATATTATTTTTGCATTTTGTTGTAATTTTTGGTTAGTTCAACGTTCATATTATTTTTGCATTTTGCTGTAATTTTTAGTTAGTTCAACGTTCATATTCGTTTTTTTACAAAGTAAAGATGTCTTCTAAATCTATCTTTAATCCATCAAGAACGTGTACCGGGATTTTTCCTTTTTCGTAGGATGTTCCGTCATCATATTTGCCGTCAGACTGCAAAAGAAAAACTTGCACCCATTCGTTAGGAACAATAACCCAATATTCGCGAACACCACTTTTTTCGTAAAGATTAAATTTTTCGGTCAGGTCGTATTTAGCTGTTGTCGACGACTGTATTTCGGCAATAAAATCGGGTGCACCAATGCAGCCTCTGTCGTCCAGCTTGGATTGATCGCACACAATGCAAATGTCGGGTTGCACGACAGTGTAAATTTTATCATCGCTTGTTTCGCTTTCCTGTTGAGGCAATCGCACATCGAAAGGGGCTGAATAAATTTCGCACTTTCCCCTATTTTTCTTTATAATATGACGTAACTCACCACATAGATTGCCACTCACTTCCTGATGTTTTCGCGTGGTGGGCGACATAAGTCTAATAAATCCGTCTATCAGCTCGCGCCGCTTATCGTCCAACCATTTGTAATAGTCGGCATACGTGTAACGTTTGTTTAAATCTAATGTGAGTTCCATACGGACAAAGTTAGCAATTTGTACGTTTTTTTTGCGGTGCTTTTGCAATTTGAGGTGCTGGAAATTGTTAATAACGAAAAGAAAGTTTAATGTGATTTTTTCGTGAGCAAATGTTATACCGAAAATTTTAGTGCGAGATGCCCGCCAAGTCCTTCATAAATAATTCTCATGAAAGTTGTAAGGCGGATGTCGCTGGCATCGTTTTCAATGCGCGATATGTAATTTTTTGTTGTGCCGATACGCAGAGCGAGGTCTTCTTGAGTGAGATTTTGTTTTTT
>JAISPZ010000146.1 GCA_031274555.1 Bacteroidales bacterium
GGGCTGCCGTTGGTACAGATATTATACCTGACAGGAGTGTTTTGATAAAATCTTTTCTTGTCATCATAAAATTTAAAAATTAAACCGCATTTCGAGCCTTAAAAGATTGGGATTGCTTAGAAGTTCAGGGCTGTTTACATATCCATAAGAAGCATTTATCAATAGTTTATCGAAAAACTTCTTCCCTATCTCTATATCAAATTCAGAATTAGGGTCGGTTTTTGTCTGACCGACATACTGAATTTTCAAATGTGCCTTAAATTTAGGAATTGTATGTTTAACCGATAACATATAGAATGGCATATCAGGCGTATCAAATCGCAAAACTGTGCCTGCTAAAATATTGCTGAACGAATTACTTTCTTCGCCGTCTTTGCTTCCGCTAAGTCCATTATCGGAATTGAAAGCTGTTTTACCATAATATGAAGCGCTAAAAACAGTACGGTGTGCGTTTTGCCACATAACGGATTTTTCAAACTTAACACAATAAATCAAGCCGGCATTGACACCCGGAGCATATAACAATTCGGGTTTCAGCCAATATCCGTTACCGATTTCAATGTTTGAATATACTCCACCCATTATCGCAGGCGGTTTTATCCAACTGCCAAATTCGCCATATAGCGCCAAACCAACGGTCTCGACATTAAGTAATGACCGAGATTTTTCGACACCTAATCCATCGTCCGAAAACTCATTATCTTTTGCCGAAGGACGAAAACCAAGTGTCAGACCTGCTAAGTTGGTTTGCCCTAATGACTCTCCGAGTAATGGCTGATTCATATAAGGCAAAATATCATATAAATAAGCCATATTGCAAAATGTTCCGTTTCGGGCAAATTGTTTGCTTACCGTTCCGCCAAACACATTCAACCCGATCCGATTAAAGTCCTTTTTATAATTCAGACCCAACACCCGCTCATTGACCAAATAAACATCCTCCGACCGAACAGATTGCAGTCCAAGCCTCAGATTTCCCCATGAACCATTATTCTGATAAAAGGCTTCCCTTAGTCCGGGAAAGATAGTAGCTGACTTTATTTTCAAGTCATAATCTCCCTGATACCATGTTTTGAAGCCCCCTTCAATATAGACTGTGTGCTGTTTGCTGGTATAGTTTAATCCAAATAAACTCATTTGATTTAATATCAAACTATTGGTTAAATACCCTGCACCCCCTGTCAATTCAACACCCCACGAATAGTCCGATTCTCCTATCTGGTTTAAATTTCCACCTAATTGGCTCGGACACTCCCATTGAGCAAAAAGCGTGATACTCATTGGAATAAAAAACAGCAGACTGATGATTTTTTTTCTCATATAGAATTGCGTTTTACTGATAATAAACTTTTTTTGCATGTACCTATACAATCGCCACACAGTATGCAATCTTCCGTGTTGATTTTTATTTTGCCATCTACCGAATGAATAGCTTGTTGTTTACACGAGCGGACACAACTTTTACAGTTATTACATCCACTTTCGACAACAAGTTTCTTTGCTCCCGGAATTTTTGTAGCCCATCCTAACAATAGACCAACAGGGCAGGCGGTGCGGCAAAACGGGCGGTAAATTAAAACAGAAGATACCAAAAGCAGCACCAATAAGATATATCCGGTTATGTTGGAAGAAAACAGATTATAAGCGACTTTGAATGGGTCGTACTTTACAAAAATAATGCTTCGGGTTATGACTAATTGCACGATTAATACCACCAATAAGCCGCTTTGAATGTATTTTATCATTCTTTGCGACTTCTCTGTGGCGAGCCATTTTCGTCCGGGCGACCTGAATATAACATCTTGTAATGCTCCTAAATGGCATAACCAACCGCACCATGTTTTTCCGAAAAAATAGGTTGCAACCACTAATCCGAGAAACCAAAGCATCGAAATGAAAGGAACAGGATTTCCTAACATAAAGAGTATGACCTGGTGCAGGCTCATTATCATACATGGGCAAGCACCTCTCACGAATCCAAGATAGATGATTGATGCTAAAAGAATAAGTCCCCTGCTATTTCTTACAAGACGATATTTAATGATTAAACCGATGATTGCCGACAGCATCAGCAATACAATAGTCTGATATAGCAAATTTTTATCAATGGAGGGTTGTGGAAATTCCGAAAATTCATCATCGGAAGCTGTTGTAAATTCAGATAAATATTCAAACTCGCCAGCGGCAGGCAAAAACTCGTCAGCGACAAATGGATTCAGCGAATCAACAGTTGGTGCGGCGTTTAATGAATCGGTAATGCAGATAGTTGAATCGCAGGACTGAACAGGATATTCCCTGTTTATATATTTTTCTATTGCAAAAACATACGAGCCAATTACTAACAACGTGGCGACAGCACCGAAGAATATGTATCTCTTTTTATGATATGTAAACCATCCGAATAATGTAGCCAAGACTATTACTGCCACAACACCTGCCATTTTCAACAAAACTGATGATGTTGAGGGCGCTTTTCCGCCAACTGCATATACGCACGATTGGCATTTCTCCAAGAGAGGGCTGCTATCCTGTGCATTTGCAAGGACAGGAACTACTATTGCCAACAAGAGTAATAAAAGAATTATTCTACCTACTTTCATCATCTGAGAAACTTACTTTTGGGGTTTATTAAAAGAAAACACGGCATAACCGCCTTCTTTATCACAAGTTCTTACGGCAGAAATTTTTGCTTGTCCATCTTTGGCATCACTAATTTTCTCAATTTTCACTTTAATTTGTCGTGTATAATATCCCGGCTTAATTTCTTTCCAATCAGTAGCGCCTAATATTTTCAGATTCTCATAAGTGAATTTTGTTTTTTTGATTTCCACAGGACAAACACGGTGGTTAAACTGTATTTGTACCTCTACCACTACTTCATCTGATGCCTTGTAAATCTCTTTTGCACTGTCCTTAGGAATGGATAAACGAATATCACACGCCAAAAGCTGAACTGTACTTAAAGTCATCAGGATTGATAACACTAT
>JAISPZ010000026.1 GCA_031274555.1 Bacteroidales bacterium
GATGTATTGTTGCGAAACATCCATTTGTCCCGCAAGTGCTTTTTGAGTTAAGCCCAATTCTTCCATTTTGTCTAACATAAGCATTGCTACGTGTTGCGAGTGACGAAGCCACGATTTAGGCATCTTTGCATTTCGAGGTGCTGCAAATTGTTAATAACTTACACTCGACACCGCAAAATGAAAATATCCCATAAAATCTATTACGAATTACAAGAGCCAACAACCACCACACGCATAGCTCAACCGTAACTTTACTCGCTTCGCTCGTGAAGTTACTCCGTTTCGGAAAAGCAAACAAGTTTGCTTTTCACTCAGCTCAACCGTAACTTTACTCGCTTCGCTCGTGAAGTTACTTCGTTTCGGAAAAGCAAACAAGTTTGCTTTTCACTCAGCTCAACCGTAACTTTACTCGCTTCGCTCGTGAAGTTACTTCGTTTCGGAAAAGCAAACAAGTTTGCTTTTCACTCAACTTAATCGTAACTTTGCGCCGATGTTACGTCAATCATTAATAACGTTGGGGCAATATTTTCGTCTTCTTGGTTTGGTTTTTCAAAAGCCGACCAAACAGCGTCTTTTTATGCGCCAAATCAGGGATGAAATCTATTATCTCGGTGTCAATTCAACCGCTATTGTCGCCGTTATTTCGTTCTTTGTGGGGGCTGCGGTTACGGCACAGATAAAATATAATATTGACTCCCCATTTATGCCCGATTACGCGCTTGGCTTCGCCACGCGAAAAGCTATCATTCTCGAATTTGCACCTACAATTATAGGAATTATTTTGGCGGGAAAAATTGGCTCACATATTGCCTCTCAACTTGGAACTATGCGCATTTCGGAACAGATAGATGCAATTGAAGCAATGGGTATCAATTCTGCAAATTATCTTATTCTACCAAAAATAATCGCCTGCTTTATTTTCTGCCCTATCCTTATTATGCTTTCCATCGTAACTGCACTTGTGGGGGGGTGGACTATCGGAGTGAACGTTGCCGGACTCACCACGTACCAATATATTTACGGAATTCAATTTGAACATAATTCGTTTGACTTGCTGTATGCAATTATTAAGATTGTCGTCTTCTCGTTCCTTATTTCGAGTATGTCCTCGTTTTACGGATATAATGTAAAGGGAGGTGCGCTCGAAGTGGGACGCGCAAGTACTAAAGCCATTGTAAACAGTAGCATTGCAATTATAGTTTTTAATATGGTCCTTACACAATTGCTTATTGCATAGCACAGCATAGCATAGCCTCTGCCGATATGATAGATATTCAACATGTTAATAAATCTTTTGAAGACAAGCAAGTATTGTTTGACGTGAGTATTATTTTTGAGAAGGGGGTTAATAATCTTATTATCGGTCAAAGCGGTTCAGGAAAAACAGTGCTGATGAAATGTCTGCTCGGACTGCTAACTCCCGAAAGCGGAAAGATTTTATTTGACGAACGAAATTTTGTTGGTGCGGATACAAAAACGCTTCACGATGTGCGAAAAGAAGTCGGTACTGTTTTTCAAAATAGTGCACTTTTCGATTCTATGAGCGTGTTGAAAAATGTGATGTTTCCGCTTGATATGTTTACGGAGTGGAACTATATCCAAAAGGCTGAACGTGCCATTGATTGCCTCGAACAAGTTGGACTTGAAAATGTGGAAGACAAAATGCCATCCGACCTGTCGGGCGGTATGCGTAAGCGAGTCGCTATTGCACGTGCTATTGCAAATCGTCCGAAGTATCTTTTTTGCGATGAGCCAAATTCAGGTCTTGATCCATATACATCCTCGCTTATTGACGATCTTATTGCCGAACTCACGTACAGACACAAAATGACTACCGTCATCAATACTCACGATATGAATTCCGTTTTGAAAACAGGCGACCGCATTAACTTCGTTTACAAAGGTCATATCGCATGGCAGGGTACTTCAGCAGAAATTCTTTCTTCTGGCTCGACTGAACTCGTCGAATTTTTAGAGAGTTCGGAACTTACGAAAAGGTTGTTGCACAAGAATTAAATCGTATGATTGTATCTCGCCTCGCTGATGAATTTTATTCGTTTTGCTGATGAGTTTTTTTTTATCTTGCTGATGAGTTTTTTTTCGTCTTGATAAATGAATTTCGCTCAAAAATTAAGAAAAAATTAACGCAAATCTTAAAGTTTCTTAATATTTAAGATTTTTTAAGAAATTTTATTTGGCAATTGGCGTTTCACGCCGTATTTTTGCGGCATGAAAAAAAATATTCTATTTGCATTGTCCGCTATTTTGGCTGCTATGACTGCTTCGGCTTTGGAAGTTTCGGACACGACTGTTGCTGTAACAAAAATTTCGGACACGACTGTTGCTGTAACAAAGATTTCAGACACAACTGTGACAACTTCGAGTGCCGCATCTGTTTTTACACGGCGGCAAAATGTCCCAACTATACCTTACACACTTAAAACTTATGATCCTGTATGTTGGAGCGAAGACCAATACGGAAGCATTTTGCTTACTATCGAAAAACATTTTGCCGACGATGAACCTTTGGAACATTTCAAGTTTTACTTGTTTAATCACGGCTCGCTCGAAACTAAAATCGTTACTCCGTACTATTATAAAGCGACAAGTAGCTCATCATCCGCCATATTTGATTTTTCGCTTCTGCGTCCAGAAACATATACTCTCTTTGTTTCGTATTATTTTTCAGAATTCTTTTTTAGCCAGCAGGGAGAGGTCATTTTGAACTTTACCATTTATCCTAAACCAAAAGTGGAAATCCCTATAATAGAAAAAAACATTGCGGGAATGGAATTTTTTGATGGTGCCTGGCGACAGGGTAAAGACGGTTTCCTTGTTTTTAATCGTGACAGTATAAAAAATGGACATCCCCCCTATCGTATTTATTGCGATGGAGCAGACCTTGAGCCTGACCAGGATACTTTCTTTGTTAAAAAGCCTGATTATATTTCTATTGCAGTATGGGATAGCAAAAATTGTTATTATTCAAAGGGTGGTGATATTGTAATGTCTCCAGACACTTTGCATATTGGTATTTCGCTTGATAAGTCGCTGTCAAATGCCGACAGCAGTGATGCGCATATTTCTATTGTACAATATAACACTCCAGAAGCACTTTGGGTTGAATGGTATAAAAACGATATTCTGATTAAAAGTGGTTCGGAAGATTTCATTTCTGATGCGGATACTGGGGAGTACTACGCTATTGGATATGGACAGAGAACGGGACTTGTATCTTCAGACAGAATTAAAATTACTATTGACACAACTATACCGCCCGTTACTCCACCAATAGATACTGTAACACCACCAATCGTACCGCCGATTGACACCATTACTCCACCAATAGATACTGTAACACCACCAATCGTACCACCGATTGACACTATCGCCCCACCGATAGACACCGTAACACCACCAATCGTACCACCGATTGACACTATTGCCCCACCGATAGACACCGTAACACCACCAATCGTACCACCGATTGACACTATCGCCCCACCGATAGACACTGTAACACCACCAATCGTACCACCGATTGACACTATTGCCCCACCGATAGACACTGTAACACCACCAATCATACCACCGATTGACACCATTGCCCCACCGATAGACACTGTAACACCACCAATCATCCCACCGATTGACACTATTGCCCCACCGATAGACACTGTAACACCACCAATCGTACCACCGATTGACACTATTGCCCCACCGATAGACACTGTAACACCACCAATCATCCCACCGATTGACACCATCGCCCCACCGATAGACACTGTAACACCACCAATCATACCACCGATTGACACTGTAATACCACCAATCATCATCCCACCGATAGACACTATTGCCCCACCTGCTGACACGCTCCCGCCGTGCGACAGTAGTATAACAGCCTGCCTTTGGATATGCTCCGAGTTTATTTGGCACGACATCGGCATTGCTGTAAATGTATCGCCTACCCGCTTCGACAGTATTCTATGGTCGTTTCCACCATCGGCAGAACTCCGCTACGAAGACTACAACGAACTCGAATTGCAATTTAATGACACAGGAATTTTCGACATCGGGATGACGGGTTACTATAATGACTGCATATCAAAAAAAGAAGTGCAAATAATTGTTAGTCCGCCACCTCAAAAACATCAACAAAATTCACAGTCGTCATCGTCAATTATCCGTTATGCAAGCGTATATCCACAGCCTGTCACAGAAAACAGTGTTCTTGAAATTGAAACTATACAAGACGCTTCGGTAAGTATAAAAATTTACAATATCATAACAGGACTACAATCCACGCACAGTAATTTTAGTGTAAACGCAAATGAAAAAATATTTGTGCCAATAAATATTTCGTCAGGAAAATATGTTTTGCAAATTACAACAACATCCGCAAACGGAAAATCATCTATAAAAACCATTAAAATAATTAGCCTGTAAAGTATGACCCCTCTCGTGCAGACAGGTGGAGTAAATCAGACTACGGCTTAGTAAAATATTAAATAAACAAAAACCATAAACAAATAAAATTATAAAAACATGAAAAAAACAATCATTTTATCAGCAATCACATTTTTTGTCCTAATTGGAATTACTTCCTGCACAAAAGAGGGCGTTTTTAACCCCGAAAAAAAACTTTCTAAAACTTGTTATCAGTCCGACAATATGGACGAAAAAAAAATAGCCGAAGTCTATACTTGGAGCGGTAAGCTACTTACTGACATTAGGGATAGAGATGGCTATATTATTCAAGAATATGAATACAACAATAAAAAACAACTCGTAAAAATTAGATTTTCATCCGATGAATATATTGAATTTTCTTACAAAAATTCTAAACTTAAAAGTGCGACAGTCAATTTTTACGGAAAGGTTTTTGCGAAAGTAGACTATGTACATAGCGAAAATAAAATCACAGAAGCTACCGTTTATGTGCCGCAAAATGAATTTAATGGCGCACCGAAACAGGATAAGATGACAAAAGCATTTTTGTCCTTAGGCTTTTCAGAAAAAATGACAAAAAAATTACTGTCCCAACTTGCAAACGTTTCTTTGCAAAAAACTTCTTCATCAAAAGATGATTTTATACGCTATATCATTATATCGTTTGAATGGGATGAAAAAAATATTTCCAAACAAATTTTTAAGTATGCTGACGAAATAAAGGGTAAGCTAAGTTGGGAAAATGCAGAAGGGTTTCGCTTAGAAACATCATATAGTTATGATAAAAAGCAAAATCCATATTATGGATTTTTCGGGTTTATAGGCGACGCATATTTGTTTGAAGTCCGCACTCTCTCTTATAACAACATTACTTCCCAAAAAGAAACATATTTCAATTATGATGTTATTGATGATGAATATATATACAACTACAATTACGAATATGAAGATGATTTTCCCGTCAAACGGACTCATACATACTTTTATGACAACGTTACTTCGCAATTTCATCTTTTTTACGAGTATAGATAATTGATTTTTGCGTACTCTTTTTTGAAAAAAAATATATTCTGTAAATCACAGCAACAAAATAATTTCGTCTATGAAGCATGTTTTGATTTTAATTTTTTTAGTGCAGACAATAGTCGTACAGGCACAAAATATAATCTCCCCTGTTCGTTCTCAAACAACCATATATTCTAAATTGCCAAGACAAATTGAAAAGTGGAATGATGAGAACAATATTGAAGTGCGTTTTTATATGCTTGATAACAATGTTTTGGAAGCGACCGTCAAATTAAAAATGATACTTGAATTTTCGAGCAATAAAATTGAGGCGTTCCTCCCAACTCCTTTTCGCATTTCGGCAGGGGAAGAAAAAGTGCTTGCAGGCGATGACCTTGCGCCGTTTTTCTATACGTCAAATCTAAACTTCAAGGGTTTTTCTTTCGCGAAATATCAACAAAACGGTTATTCCTTACCTGACGGAAATTACACTCTACGTTTTGAGATTTATGAATATTATTCAGGTGCAAAAGTATCGCGACCAGAAATACCTGCACGCTTTTCTTTTATTGCTGCTGACCCTCCGCTTATCACTGCTCCTAATGCCGGTTATGATTTTTATACGGATATGCCTGTTGAATTTTTCTTTCGCTGGAATCCGCGTCATTTGGGTGCAAGTACAGAATATCCATTCACAGAATATACTCTCGAAATAGCACAGGTTCCACAAAATTTTTCTTTGGACGTTGAAGCAAATTTTTTGACATTTCCGCGCATCTATGAAATTAAAACGGAAAATACATTTTATTATTTTGATAACAGTGTATCTCTCTTATCATCGGGAAACACTTATGCGTACAGGGTTAGGGCGAGATGTTACAACGGTAGTGCTATGGAGCTTGCTTTGAAAAATAACGGGTATAGTCCTGTGAGGACTTTCTCGTTAAAGGAACGTTGCATTGGTGTAAAAGATCTTAAAGCGACACCGTCAGAAGAAGAAGCGTTGATTGAATGGACACCGTCACCGAACGCTACTACTGTTGCTCTTTATTATAGAAAGGGTTCTGGTAGTAGCGCGGGGGTTAGCGGGAGCGTGAGTTCAGGTGGTAGCGCGGGGGTTAGTGGGGGCGTGAGTTCAGGTGGTAGCGCGGGGGTTAGTGGGGGCGTGGGTTCAGGTAGTAGCGCGGGGGTTAGTGGGGGCGTGAGTTCTGGTAGTAGCGCGGGGGGTAGTGGGGGCGTGGGTTCTGGTAGTAGCGCGGGGGTTAGTGGGGGCGTGGGTTCAGGTAACGGTGGTGGTTTATATAACGGTACGGCAGGTGGCGAATGGTTTTCAATCTCTGTCGCAAATTCGGATATATCAGCACAGCTACGCAACCTCGAACCATCGACTACGTACGAATGTAAGATTACGGCTTCGTGTGCATTTTCTGCTCCGTCCGAAAGTGTAAACAGTCCTGTTATTACCTTTAAATCTCTTGCCCCGCCAAATAATGATATACCTTGTGGGGAAATGCCCAAATCAATTGACATATCAAATGATTCACTTTTTATGTTGCGCATTTTCGACCACGTTACAACAAGTAGCGGTCTTAAATTGGTGATTGAAGAAGTATCAGGACAGAATGGGATTTTTAGCGGTAGCGGATATACTTACATCCCACTGCTCGCCAACACAGGTATAAAAGTCAAATTCAAAAAAATCCATGTCAATACTAAATATGAACTCGTGCGAGGAGAATTTATCGCAGAAACTTCTCGCAGGAAATTATAGATAATATACTGTCTTCTGTGAATTTCGGCAAGATTTTTATTCATGATGTGTGTAATTCGAAAATTTCATGTATATTCTCTCTGTGAATTTCGGCAAGATTTTTATTCATGATGTGTGTAATTCGAGAATTTCATGTATATTCTCTCTGTGAATTTCGGCAAGATTTTTATTCATGATGTGTGTAATTCGAAAATTTCATGTATATTCTCTCTGTGAATTTCGGCAAGATTTTTATTCATGATGTGTATAATTCGAAAATTTCATGTATATTCTCTCTGTGAATTTCGGCAAGATTTTTATTCATGATGTGTGTAATTCGAGAATTTCATGTATATTTGCCCCCATTAAGTTTATAAAAAAAACAAAATGGAAAATATTTTTATTATCATCGTTGCGGTAATCGCAGTTGGCGCAATAGTATTCGCCTTTCTATCCAAACGGCAATTTGAAAAAGATAAGGCTTCGCTGTCTGAACAATTGAATGATTTAAGGCAGCGTGAGGTGACTATTGCCACCAAAGAGGCTTCGCTGTCCGCACAGTTGAATACAAAAGTTGAAGATTTGAAGCGGCGAGAGGTAGAAGTTGCAACCAAAGAAGAACGTATCAATATTTTGACTGCCGAAAACAGTGCACTTGGAACGCAAGTTGAAGACCTGCGGCGGCGAGAGGTAGAGGTTGCAACCAAAGAAGAGCGTATCAATAATCTGACAGCAGAGAACAGTGCGCTTAAAACGCAAAATGAAAATGTAAAAAAAGAAATAGCCGAATTACAGGAACGCTCCAAGCAGGAGTTCAAAAATCTTGCACAAGAAATCCTCGAAGCGCAATCTAAAAAATTTACTGAAAGCAGCACACTAAACCTCAAAACAGTATTAGACCCGCTATCCACAAATATCAACGAGTTTAAGAAAAAAGTAGAGGACCAGCATCTCAACAACGCGAAGCAGACAGCAGCATTAGGCGCAACTATAAAAGATCTTACCGAGCGCACTGTGCAAATAAGTCAGGGAGCGAACAATCTCGCTGACGCTTTAAAAGGCAGTAAAAAAATTCAAGGCGACTGGGGCGAGCAACAGTTGGAAACACTACTCCTCAATGCGGGACTCATAAAGGGTGAAACTTTTTTTGTGCAAGAGAATGTCAAAGGTGAGGATGACAATAATCTACGTCCTGATTTTATCGTAAAGTTACCGAATGGCAACAGCGTGGTGATTGACGCAAAAGTAACGCTCAACTCGTTTGTCGATTATAGCAACGCAACGACAGATGATGACAGAAGTGCTTCTCTCGAAAGATTTACTAAGGCTATCAAAAACCACATTGATGAACTTTACAAAAAGGATTACGAAAAATATGTGACAGACTCCATTGACAGCGTTCTTCTTTTTATCCCCATTGAAGCTGCATATCTACTTGCGTTGCAAGAAGATGCTTCGCTTTGGAAATATGCCTTTGAAAAAAATATTTTGCTTATCAGCCCCTCTAATCTGATGACGGCTCTGCGGCTTATTGCGGATTTGTGGCAACGCGAAAAGCAAGATAAAAATGTGATTAAAATTATAAATATGGCTGAAGGGCTTTATAAAAAGTTCGTCACTTTCGGCAGTACTTTTGAAAAAATCGGAAAAAATATCGTAACCCTTCAAGGCTCGTATGAAACGGCTATCGGGCAATTGAGTGCAGGAAAGGATAACCTTGTGAAAAAAGCCGAAAGGCTGCATACTCTCGGTGCTAAAGCGAAAGATAAACTTCCTCCCGCTTTGCTTGAGAGTGCTAATTCTGTTATTGAGGATACCGATTTTGAAGAAGTCTAAAGGTTGTTTATGCTGTAATGTAACCCTCTGTTTTCTTTGCGTTCCATTGAGAGGGTTATAATCAGATAGGCAACTTTTATGATATTGCGCAGCTCGGCTAATTGCATGGAGTGTATTGAGCGGTTGTAAAGTTCCTCCGTTTCGCGGTGTATAATATCCAATCTGTCAAATGCTCTTTTCAGGCGTAAATCGGAGCGAACTATCCCAACATAACTCGACATTATTGTTTGCACTTCCTTGAGACTTTGCGTGATTAAAATCATTTCCTCGTTGAGCACCATATCCTCGCCATTCCATTCTGGTACTTCTTCGCAAATATCAAGTGTTTTGACTGCTTCTACGGCGTGTAGATATGCACGATGTGAAAAAACAAGTGCCTCTAAAAGCGAATTGGAAGCAAGTCTGTTTGCACCGTGTAGCCCTGTGCAGGAACATTCGCCCGAAGCGTACAAATGCAAAATACTTGTACAGGCGTTATGGTCCACCACAATACCACCGCAACTGTAGTGAGCGGCAGGCACTACCGGAAGTAAATCTTTACTGATGTCAATACCTATAGATAAACATTTCGCATAGATGGTTGGAAAATGCTGCAATAATGTCGTCTTTGAAATCTTACGACAGTCTAAAAAAACGTGGTCATCACCTGTAATTTTCATTTCACTGTCAATCGCACGTGCGACAACATCTCTCGGAGCAAGCTCCAAACGAGAGTCGTATTTTTCCATAAAATACTCCCCTTTAAGATTGCACAGTTTTGCTCCCGCACCTCGCACCGCTTCGGAAATTAAAAACGATGGTTTTTCTTGCGGATGATAAAGTGAAGTCGGATGAAATTGGATAAACTCCATATTCTTTACTATTCCTTTGGCACGTGCTACCATAGCTACTCCGTCACCTGTTGCAACAACTGGGTTTGTAGTGGTAGCATACACGTTACCGTTGCCTCCTGTGGCGACCATAGTAGTTTTTGCCAAAAAAGTATCTATACGGTTTTCGTTAAGACTTAGTACATACGCGCCATAGCACTGCAAATCGGGAGTGCGCCTGTTCACCGTCTGTCCCAAATGATGTTGGGTGATGATGTCAATAGCAAAATGATTTTCGTAAAGTGTAATATTTGGATGCTGACGTATTTTTTCGAGCAAAATTCTCTCTATCTCGTGTCCTGTCTGGTCCTTGTGATGAAGCACTCTAAATTCGGAATGTCCGCCCTCGCGTGCCAAATCAAACTCACCCGATTTTTTACGGTCAAACTGTGCTCCATAAGCGATAAGTTCCTTTATACGCTCAGTGGAATCGCTGATAGTAAGGCGCACAACTTCTTCGTCACAAAGCCCATCCCCCGCAATAAGTGTATCTTGAATATGTTTTTCGTAGGAGTCAAGCGCACTGATTACAGCAGCAATGCCTCCCTGCGCATAGTTGGTAGAAGTTTCTTCGGCGGAAGATTTTGAGAGCAGGCATACCTTGCCGTAGTCGGCAACTTTTAATGCGTAACTAAGGCCTGCGATACCTGTGCCTAATATGAGGAAATCAGTTTGTATCTTCATGGTGTTTTTGAAAGCGGTGTACTTTTTCTATAAGATACGAAAAATTTGCCTATTTTGAAAAGTTATAGAGGTCGGATATACTTTGACAATTTTCTACCCTGACAATTACTTCGGCGAAAAGTTCTGCGGTGGAGAGTACCGTAATTTTCGGGGACTCTCTGCAGAGTGGGATAGTGTCGCTTACAACTATTTCGGTGAGCGATGACTTCTCTAATCTTCCGACTGCATCGCCCGAAAGTACCGGATGAGTGATAAATGCTCTTACGCTCGCTGCACCATTTTTCAGGATAATATCACTTGCTTTTATTATCGTGTTGCCTGTGTCGAGAATATCATCCAGAATAATAACATTTTTACCTTCTACCTCGCCTATCAATTCCATTCTGTCCACTACATTAGGGCGTGATCTCTGCTTGTAACAGATAGCAAAACCTGTATCAAAAACTTTGGCGTACTGGCTGGCACGTTTAGTACCACCTGTATCGGGCGAAGCAAACAGCAAATCTTTTATTTTTTGCTTTTTGATATAGGGGATAAAAAGGGATGAAGCGTACAAGTGATCAACAGGCGTTTCAAAAAAACCTTGAATTTGGTCAGCGTGAAGATCCATTGTGATGATACGTGAAATCCCCGCTGCTGTGAGCAGATTTGCGATGAGTTTTGCAGTAATCGGCACACGCGGCTTGTCTTTTCTGTCCTGACGAGCAAAGCCGAAATACGGAATTACCGCAATAACTTTACGTGCTGATGCGCGTTTTGCCGCGTCAATCATCAACAAAAGTTCAAAGAGATTTTCGCTCGGAGAAAATGTAGATTGTATAATAAAAATATCATCCCCACGCACATTTTCTTCAAAAGATGTTTGAAACTCTCCATCGGAAAACGTAAAAACTTCGGATTTTCCTAATTCCGTGCCGTAAGTGGCAGCTATCTTCTCGGCAAGATACCGAGAGGCTCGACCCGAAAAGATCTTTATTTTAGGTTCACTCATAAATTCTAATGATATTGTGGAGCATACGAGATTCGAACTCGTGACCTCTTGACTGCCAGTCAAACGCTCTACCAACTGAGCTAATGCCCCCAAAAGAAGTTGCAAAGGTACGTACTTTGGTGGAAAAAAACAACCTGTTGGGAACTTGTAAATTAATATTTTTTTGCAGTGATGCTTTATGTTGGGGTTGGGGGGCGCGGAGGGCGGCGGGCG
>JAISPZ010000149.1 GCA_031274555.1 Bacteroidales bacterium
ACGTATTTTCTTCACCGCAGGTACTGTTCAACGTGCCGATAGACGTACCGATGACGATAGACGAAGAAGACGGATACAGAGGCACTTACAGAGCACATCTTGAGGAGTTCTCAATAAGGTACAAGGACGGCAGCAGGAACATCACCAAAACACAAAAGATAAACTCCGAAAAGACAGTCTGCATGGTCATCCCCGACGAGCCGTTTGAGAGCCAGAAAGAGGTTGAGGTTTACGCAAAGGTCAGCTTTCAGCAAAAGAAGGACAACAATTGGGTTGAGGTGACAGACGGCGGGGGTGTTGTCTATGAAGAAAAACGCGCCACTTTCCGCACAGGCGACCGTCCAAAGGAAATTCTGCCAGAGCACGTTGTGTATTCCTATCCGCTCAACCGTCAATACAATTTTTACCCTGACGAGCACGCGCAGGGGTATCTGCTGTTATCGCAGAATTACACCTACCTGTTCACCGACAAGCCCGAAGGCTTTGACCAAAAGATAAAAGTCAGTACGGCGGCTGGAAGCAGTAAAGAACTATCTTTTTCATACACAACAAGTTCGTCCGTCAGTGGAATAAAAATGGAAATAACTTTCCCTTTGAAGAACGCAAATCTCGAGAAAAATACAATTTATACCCTTGCGATAACCAATATCCCCGCCAACGCCAACACCAACACCAATGTTTCCATGATGAGCAACGTAAGGGAAGTAACAAGATTAGTGCAAGGGATGCAGGCAGACAACACCATAGAGATTACTAGCCGAGAAGCAACGGATGCTGTCGCCACTTTGAGCGAAAAAGAGATTTACAAACTTGCGTTCAAGACGAGCCGTCATAGCACCTTTGCGGAAAAAATGAGCACTTTTGACAAAAAGAGTGAGTGCTGGAGCGACCCAATATATTCTTTTGTACACGATATAAACACTAATTTGAGAGAGCCAGAACTCTTTGACGCTTATGAGATGGGCGCAGCAAACGTGAACACAAAAATCGTAAGATTTCTGGCAAAAACAGAACAGACAGATTGGTACAATCAAACCCTGTATAGCGGAATGTATCAGGCACACTCATATCTGCCGGCACCAAAAGACAAAATATCTATCCTGCAACTGCAAGCTCCCAATAAATTACTTACTGACGATGAAATAGCGATTAACATCGCCAGTGGCTACGGCACAGCAGGTGTGCTGAAATACAACTTGGCAAACTATTGCGCACAGGATCTGTGCAAGATAAAAGAATATATAGCCCAAAAAGTTTGTAAGGGACAGAATATTTCTGCAGCCGAAACAGCAATACTTAATCAGGATCATCCCCCTATGGTTTTCAGGGGCGACTATCCTGTAGCGGCGAGTTATGTTTTGCCAGGACGGAACATCGTCACTTCCAACGTAACCATCAACATGTACAACCCTGTTGAAAATTAAAAAAGACAAACAGATGAAGACGATACCTCAAAAAATATTGATTTGCCTGTTACCGATAATTGGGCTCGGAAAGGCGGTAGGGCAAAGCCCTGAAAGTTTCTGTAAATTTCCTGCCGGTAAAGACGTGATAATAGAACAACCCATTTGTAAAGAAGAAAAAACAACAATAAAAGTTCCATACAAAGATACTACTAAATATACGCTTACCATTGTAAGTGCAGATGATGGTACAGGTGAAAATATTATAACCGATTCTCTACAAACAGAAACCATTAATGGAACGACATACTATGTTGTTTCTGAGCACTTTACTGCCGGCGCAAAAACACTAAAGATTTCTTCGCCCGGCACAGGGTGTTATCTCGAAAAATCCTTTAAAGTTCCCGACATACCTGCATTTACGATAGATACAGGTGGATATTTTCCTGTTGGGGGGTCTGGTGGATTGTTCGGAGGAACAGAAAGACGCCCTCTTTTCCCCAATAAAATTGATGATTTTGAAATAAGAAAATATGACAGCACGGGTGGAGTAAACTTGCAGGTTTCAGGCAGCTATGATCTACAGGTTACAATTATTGCTACTAAAAGTTCTAAGCCAAGCGACTCATTTACAAAAACATTGCCCCCTGTATTTGTTTTGCCGGTAGATCCGGATGAACACGTTTATTCTTTTGGTGGAGTAAATATAGATTTATATGCAGGGATATACGAGGTCTTGGCAACTAATGCGCACGGCTGCAACAGCAACACCCTAACAATAACGCTACGCCAACCGGAGCGTATAAACTACAACACGACTGTACAAAATCCAAAATGCACTGGTAACGAAAGTGTAATGAAAATATCCAACATAAGAGGTGGAATTAGAGATCTCCAATACAGCATAGATAACGATACTGCGCAAACTTTCAATGTTGAAACAATAACTATCAATGGCTTATCTTCCGGTCTTCATACCGTTACAATAAAAGACAACTTCGGAAATGCAACAACAGAAGACGTATCAATCCCTGCCGCGCCACTTGCTATCACACTTGCAACCGTCATAACGCCACCAACCATTTGTAATGGTAATGACGGCAAAATAAAAGTCAAAGCCTCTGGTGGAACGCCCCCATTTAGATACAGCAAAGACAACATGAGTTATAGCGACGCAACATCCGACACTTTCACGCTAACATCACTCGAAAGTGGCACAATCACAATCTATGTAAGAGACTCCAACAATTGTAGTGCTAACTTTAACACGTCTGTTCCCGAAGGCAGGCGAATAACCGTAACTTCCATTGACGCTATCGCCCCAACCTGCTACGGTGAAGCAGACGGAAAATGCGTATTGGTGACAAGTAATCGAAAAGGAACGTTATCTACTAATTATCTCAGTGGATACAGCGTGAGCGGAGATACAATTACTTTCAATGATCTTACGACCAATAATTATTCCTTCACCATCACAGAAAGATACAAAGAAAAAACTTGTAGCATTAATGTAAACTTCGACATCCCCCAAAAAGACAATATCTCCATTGACACCCTTGTTACACGTGTGTCTGACAAGGGCACGGCAAGTGGAAAAATAGACATCAATATTGCAGGGGGCAACGGTCAGTATAAGATTTTCTTGTTTGATGGAACAGATACACTGACACAAATAAACACCACCACAAGCCATGTTTTCGATAATCTCACCGGGTCATCCGCTAATAACGGAAAACTTTATACCATTGAGGCTGTTGATGTAAAAGGCTGTTCAAACAGAATAGACGTACGTGTTCTTGAGCCTCGAGACACGTTAAAATTAACCGCAACCCTTAGCAAACCTGTATCTTGCCACAACGATATAGATGCCACTGTAAAAATCTCTGCCGACGGCGGTTGGAGCGACAATCGTTACAGCAAAGACGGTAACACGTGGGATACAACAACCATTTTTAGCAGCTTATCGGGCGGAAATTACACATATTACGTAAAAGATCAATACGGTGGCACTGCCAGCACTTCCATAACGGTAGAAAATCCACAGCCATTAAGCATTATTGCTGACAGTATAGAGAACGTCGATTGCCATGACGCTGCAACAGGCTTTATCCGTTTTAAAGTATCGGGAGGAACTAAACCATATTCTTATACGATGAGTCCGAATATTGGAACAGCTCAAAATGGAGCATACAGCGGGCTGACAGCAGACAACTACTCATTTACTGTTACGGACACCCATAACTGCCGTTTACAAGCTGATACGGTAACTATCTCGCAACCCGAACCATTACAACTATCCGTTTCTGACATCGTTCACCCCACCTGCGGTTGGGAAAACGGTCATCTTACCGCTACCGCATCAGGTGGCACTTCCCCCTACACCTACACCCTGACAACAGCAGATAACACAACCATTCTCAAAACCGAAACATCAAACACTTCGGTGCTTTTCGACAACATTCCCGAAGACAACACATACAGGCTCTCAGTGATAGATAATAACGGCTGCACCACACAAGACACACTTATAATTTTTATCGAATACATCAATCCATGGATTAATACTTTGACTGTAAGTAACGTTATCTGTTTTGGCGAAAATAACGGCAGAATAATCGCTACGTCAGAAAAAGGAAGTTATTTTACATTGACAAATGATGAAAACGGTGATACCACGCGAAGCGATAACGGTGTTTTTACCGGTCTGACGGCGGGAAATTACACTATATATGTGTTTGACACAAATAACTGCCAGTCAGAAAATGCCTTACGCAAAAGTGTAGAGCAACCCGACAAGTTGGGAATAGAAATAGTATCCACCACTCCTGTTATCAACAAGGGCGCAAAAGATGGAAAAATTTTGTTTACAACTATTGGTGGAAATGACGGTAGCGTTAAGGTCTATTTAAAAAATGCCGAAAATGAAATTATAGACAGTCTCTCTACGGCAAGCCAACAGGAAACGTATTTTTCCGTTAGAGCAGGCAGCTATACTCTGGAAGTAATTGACAGCAAAAAATGCACTTATATTTCGGAAACAGTGCAGGTGGATGAGCCTGCCGACAGTTTAAAATTAATCGTAACGGAAGTAAAAAACGCACTTTGCAAATCTCAAACAGGTGGCATTACAGTTGAGGGTGTTGGCGGTTGGGGCGACTATCGCTACAAACGTGCCATAAACGAAAGCTACATGAATCAAAATAGTTTTGACGGTCTTACTTCGGGTACATATCTCATAACCGTCATAGACGCAAAAGGAGCAACAGCGAGCCGAAGCATTACCGTTTATGAGCCACAGGATAGCTTGCGGGCAGAAATCACAAGTACGCAAAGTCCCACCTGCATTACTAACGGAACAGTAAGTATTGCCTTATTCGGTGGCACAGCACCATACAGATTGTTTTATGACAATCGCAGCGATACGATCTTCGCCAACTCGACAGCAACCGTCCAGTGGACAGCTGCCACAAGCAGTGCTTTTGTGTTGCATATAGCAGACGCTAACGGCTGTAAATTCAAGGTGGAAACATCATTGGTTGATACTAATTCAGTGCGCATAGAGAGTTTTGTAACAGACCAGCCTACTGTTCCGCACGGAGCAACAGGTTCGATAGAAGCAAAAATAGTGGGAAGCAAAACTAACCTTACGTTTGTTTGGAAAAAGACAGGAACAAACGAGGTGTTCCCCAACAGCGCGAGTATAACAGGTCTTTCGAGCGGAAATTATATATTGAAAGTGAGGGACGAAGATGGTTGCGAAACAACGGCATCAGTTTATCTGCCCGACCCGAGCGACCGTTTCATAAAGGCGTTGGAAGTGGGTGATGAAACATCATATAATGCTAAAAACGGTTATGCTATACTATATGCTGACTCGGGGTTGGAAGAAATCCGTTTAATAAATCCTCACAACACTCACGTCGATCATCCTGAATATACTAACAGCTTCGATTTTTGGGTCGGCAATGACACCATATATGCAAAGGGACTTGAGGGTGGGCATTGGCTTGTTATCGCAACATATATGAAAGAACAAAGTGCAGTCGCATCGTTTGACATTGCCCCCTATCTGGAATTTAAATTTGGAAAAATAACGTTACTCCCCGCTTTGACACCAAACGGTACAGACGGCTCTGCAGTCGTAGAAGTTCTGGGCGGGGCAGGCAGCAATACATTTGTCTGGACGAACATTCAAGGCGATACGATGTCTTCAACCAATAGCGAATACATCACCTCTCTGTCAAACCTGTCGGCAGGAAAATACATCTTAGCAGTCACCGATAAATACAACAATATTATTTCTACCACAATAGAAATACTTGCGCCTGCACAGGCGTTGCAAATAAATATTTCCGAACGTAAACATCAAAGTTGCAACGGCATGGAAGATGCATACATCATACTCTCGGCTGTGGGTGGCTGGGGTGATTATCACTTTGCGCACACTCGCCAAATACAGGACAGCAACAGGATACATCAAACAGACAGGATTTTTTCCAATTTAGCGACAGGCGACCATTACTTCCACGTTGTGGACAGGCACGGAAAAACCGCACAACTGAATATGACCATCACCGAGCCAGACCTGCTTCGAGCGAGCGTTACAGAAGTAAAACACGTATCATGTACAAAGGGACTGAACGGAGCTGTAACCTTTGATATTTCGGGCGGGAATACGTCCTACTATCTCAAAGAAAAAGGCACAGATATTTGGAAAGCGGGCAACGTGGCAACTCGCCTTGCAGCAGGGGAACATATCTTTGAATTTACCGACAACCTGCAATGTATAAGTCCCGACACGCTTTCGGTAATTATCACCGAACCAGACTCACTTTTATTCCAAAGCATTGATGTGACACATACCATTTGCGGTGAAGATAACGGTGTAGCCGTTGTTGCTCTCAATGGCGGAACACATCCATACACATACATCTGGAAAGACGGCGAAAACAATATTGTCGGAACTGATTCTGCCATCAACAATTTGAAGCCGACAGCATGGTATCGCTTGTTTGTTACAGACAAAAATGGCTGTACGCAGTATTGGGAACAACTGATACAAGGTTCTATACCGCCTCGAATTACAAACGTGGAAAGAACAACTGTGCTTTGCTACGGCGACAACACAGGGGCAGCACGTATCACGTCTGCGGAAGCAGGAAATCCGTTTGCCCCCTACTCGTTTGAATGGTCAGGCGGTGAAACCGATACATTTGTTCAAAATCTTGTTGCGGGACAATATTATGTGACAGCAAAGGATACGAATAATTGTTCTACCACTTATTATTTCGACATCACGCAGCCCGATTCGCTCTATTTGCTTATCACAGACAGCAAAGAGCCACACTGCTTTGAATATTCCGATGGATGGATTAACACCGAAACGCACGGTGGCGCAGGCGACTACACTTACCTTTGGTCAAACGGCCTTTGGTCAAACGGAGCAACAACGACAAACATAGACAATCTCCCCAAAGGCAGTTATCAGGTACGTGTTACAGACAAAAACGGTTGCTCTTTTGAAAACCAACTGACATTAAATGAGCCTGACTATCAGAGTATAGACTTGGGCGAAGATGTGATAATGTGTATCGGCAATACATACGTTGTGGACGGTGGCGACTATAAATCTTACCGTTGGTTTACCGACAGTGAAGACAGTATTTTTGCCGAACGCTATCTAAGCGTAACCGAAGCTGGGCGTTATTATCTGGAAGCAAAAATGCCTGATGATTGTTCGGCTTGGGGTGACATATCGGTGGATGTGGGCAACAGTCTGTTGCAAGCCGATATGTTAGTGCCCTCTGAAGCTACGGTTGGCGACACGCTTTATGTTTTTGAAATATCCAATATTCTTGTGGATACCGTTGTTTGGGAATACGACAGCGCGGCGTTCGCACGTCTTTATACCGATGACGGATATAATATGTCCTACGTCTTACTTTTGCAATGCAAAACAGCGGGCGTTCATAATATTCACCTGAGCGCATATTCGGGCAACTGCTATTCGCCTGTATCCAAACAGGTGGAAGTACTTGTGATGTCGGACAGCCTTGCAGAAGACGAATGGGGAATACAGCCGATGATAAAAAAATTGACTGTCTTTCCAAATCCTGCCATTGGTGATTTCACTGCGGAAATTGAATTGCGCGAAGTCGCAGCAGTTGATTTGAAACTTTTTGATTTGGTGTCGGGAATGATTGTGCACCAGCGCACAGCAACAGGATTGAATTTATACAACGTGAACTATAAATCGAACGGACTGCGTAAAGGTGCTTACGTCCTGATTGCAACAGTCGGTAAAGAACGCCGGCAGGCAAAAATCATCATCCAGTAAATGAGCAACTCAAAGCACATCTTGTCTTTCCTCGTTTTGGCGAGCCTCACCATCCCTTTGATGGCATCTATTGGGGGAGTGAAACTCCTTGTACGTCCGGCAAAGACGGACTCTATTATGCTACGGTGGGCACCAGCTGATAAAGATATATGGAAATTGGCAAACACGTACGGCTATGTTGTGGAGCGTTATACCGTACTGCAAGACGGACAAATTGTCGAAGACCGCGAACAGCGCATACTGACCGCTACTCCGTTGAAGCCACAGCCGATAGACCGCTGGCAGCCGTACGAAGACGACAAATACGTTTCTATCGCAGCGGAGTGTATCTTTGGCGCATCCTCCGTGCCACTTGTGAACATGGCTGCCATTGCCCTAAGATATAAAGAAGAACAAAACAAGTTTTCGTTTGCACTGTTCGCTGCCGACCAGTCACCATTCGTAGCACGTTTATCTGGCTTGGCACTCACAGACTACACTGTGCAAAAAAATGAGAAATATCTCTATACAGTTCGCATAGCTGCGCCAGACAGTATCAGCACAGATACCGCATTTGCGTTTGTGGGTCTTTCGGAATATTTGCCGTTGCCAAAGCCATCCGACCTCACAGCACAGTGGGAAGACCTGCAAGTTGTATTGTCGTGGAATATTCTGTCTTTAAATCATATTTACAACAGTTACATCGTAGAAAAATCAACGAACGGAAGAAACTACACCCCCATTTCCGACGGCACATCAGTGCAGGCTGCCGATGAAAACATAAACCCCGAACGGGCATACACCACCGACAGTCTTCCCGATAACCACACTCGCTGGTATTACCGTATTCGTGGCGTTAATGCTTTCGGCGAAACAGGTCCACCGAGCGATTCCGTAGTGGGACAGGGACGGTTGCTTATAACACAATCCCCTATCATTCTCAACAAGAAAGTGATAGATAACAAAAAAGTGCAACTTGACTGGGAGTTCCCCCGAAAAATGAATGATTATATCACAGGCTTCCGCGTATATCGTTCCCATAAGCCTGATGTCCCCAAACAAAAAATCTATGAGGGGAAAAATCCGCAGGAGCGTACTTTTACAGACAATAGCCCCGAACTTACCAACTATTATATTATTTCGGTTTACGAGGGACGAACAGAAAAATTTTCTGTCGGATTTAGTTATGCCGAACTTATCGACAGTACGCCACCCGCTCCTCCAACAGGTCTTGCCGGCGAAATAGACTCGCTCGGTGTAGTATATCTCTCATGGAAAGCAAGCATAGACAAAGACGTTAAGGGTTATCGTGTCTTTCGCAGCAACCGCCCCGAATATGAGTTTATGAACATACACCCTGCTGTGATAGAGGAAACCGCATTTACTGATACTATCAATATCAACACCTTGACAAAAAAGGTTTATTACAAAGTCAAGGCGATAGACCTGCGCGAAAACCAATCGGCACTTAGCGATATTTTGGAGTTGAAGCGACCCGACAAAATTCCGCCGGTTACGCCTGTTATAAAGGATATTACTACGGAAAAAGACAGGCTCGTGATTACATGGTATAACAGTTCGAGCGAAGACGTAGTGCTACATCATATTTATCGCACCACCGAATTAGCCGACAGTGCGATAGAGATAGCAACCATAGAAATGCCTGAAGCTCGCCCCAAGACAGGCACCCATATCGACAAAAACATTATCGGTGGTGAAACATACATCTATCAGATAGAAGCCGAAGACGACAGCAAACTGCGTTCATCAAAATCTTCGCCCATGTCTGCCAAAGCTCAAGGCGAAAAAAAAGAACAGGAAGTCATATTGAAAGCTAAGGCAGACGGCGAACAGGTAGTGCTCACATGGACAGTCAATAGCAAAAAGAAAGTTGATAAAATTTTAATCTATAAAGCTATAAACGACGGCTCGCTGCGCCTGCTAAGCAATACTGCGGAAGACATCTTTAACGATAAGATGATAGACTTCGACTCAACTGTAAAATATGTGATAAAAGTTATTTACGCTGATGGAACAAGTTCCGATTTTAGCAAAGAAGTAAAAGTGAAATTTTAAGAATGATCAAGAAACCGCTATATCTTTTGGCATTTGCTTTAATTTCTGTTTTTTCGCGCTCACAAGATATTGAAGCACTCATAAAAGCTCCTATATTGAACATTACAGGGGGAGTTGCGGCAAGCGGTATTCTCACTTTTATTCCAGACGATACGCTCGCAAAGAAAAACCCCTTTGCGCTTTTTCTTTCGGGAAATTTGAACTTCAGTCTTTTCGGAGTTGTAAATGTACCGCTTTCATTCGCATATACGAACCAGAAATTCAGCAACAGTGTTTCCCTGCCATTCAATCGTTTTTCTATATCACCATCGTACAAGTGGGTGAAACTGCACGCAGGCTATACGTCAATGAACTTTTCCCCCTACTCGCTGGCAGGACACGAACTTTTTGGTGGCGGCGTAGAACTCACGCCTGACAACGGATTTAAAATCAGCGCATTGCTTGGTCGCCTGAAAAAGGAAAATAACGGTACAGACGGCACTGACCCTGCTTACAGACGGTTAGGCGGTGGCTTTAAGGTGGAATACATTAAAGAAAAATTTGGTGTTGGAATAAATATTTTCAAGGCACAAGACCTGAAAAATACTATGGTGTTCGCCAACCTCGACAGTCTGCCTATATTGCCACAGGATAATCTTACAGGTGGAGCTAATTTTAACTGGAGTATTATTAAAAGTCTGCGCATTTCGGCAGAATATGGTTTTAGCGCATTAAACAGAAATATCTTCGACCAAAGCAACAAGTTCAGCCTTTTGAAAACAAAGGGAGATATGGCTATATACCACGCAGTAAAAACGCAAGCTACCTTTACGCACAAAATCGGAGCCATTGGTGCAACCTACGAATATGTTGCCCCTAACTACACCACACTCGGCTCGTATTATATGGTTAATGATTTCCAAAACATCACCGCAAATCTTTCTGCAACAATAAAGAAATTTGCTTTCGCCTTTGATGGGGGCTACCAGCAAAATAATTTGGATAAACAGAAGAACAGCACCACTTCTCGCTTTATCTATTCGGGTAATTTATCGGGGAGTTTTTTTTCCGAGAAACTTACTTTTGCAATATCGTTTTCCAACCTGCAATCTTACCTTTACATCAATGATATTTATTCACAGGTGACTCAAACTAATCCATTCCAGAATTTAGATACGCTAAATGTTACGCAGTTGAATTATACCGCTTCGGCAAACGTTGGTTATACGCTAAAAAACACAAAGGAACAACGCCAAAGTATCAATGCAAACTTTATGTTTCAACGCTCCGCAGAAACTCAACAATACTCCGAATTTGCGGGGAGCAATATCTACAATGCCTCCCTGACTTATCAACTTTCGCTCGTTCCCTCACAATTCAATGCTTCCGTAGCAATCAACTACAACTATAACCAAATGCCAGAAAACACGTTTTCGCAGGCGATTACCTACAATCTGACGTTGAGTAAAAACTTTTTCAAGGAATTGAAAACATCGCTTACTGCAACATACAGCGATATGGACAGCGAGAAAGGTAATTTGTCGGATGTGCTGAATGTCCGTTTAAGCGGAAGTTACGTTTTGGCAAAAAAACATACTTTCAATCTTGCGACAACTTTTCTACATACAATAACTTCTGCAAAAAAACGCACCCAATACGTAATCAATATCTCATATTCATATTCCTTTGGGATGCAGCTTACAAGAAAGAATAAAAAATTTGATTTTGAGGGAAATTTTTAGGACGACATCTTTGGTAATTCGGGGATTTAACGTAAATTTGCCTTTGTGAAAGTTATAGACATACTTAACAATGCAGAGAAGACGGTATTTTCGTTTGAGATTATTCCGCCGTTGCGGGGCAGTAGCGTGGAAACTATCTATAATGCTATTGAGCCGTTGATGGATTTCAATCCTCCACATATAAACATTACATACCACAGGGACGAAGTCGAGTATCGTACGGATACAGACGGCACAATTAAAAAAATTGTTACAACTAAACGTCCCGGCTCTGTCGCGCTCGCAGCAGCGATTATGAAGCGTTTTAAAGTCGAAGTTGTACCTCACCTTCTCTGTGCTGGTGCGACTAAATACGAACTCGAAAATGATCTTATCGACCTTAATTTTCTCGGAATAGAAAACGTTTTTGCTTTAAGAGGGGACGCGTCCAAAAATGCGGCTCAAAATGTGTCACAGTCTGCCGAAGCGAAGATAGCCGAATTCAAGCCCGAACAAGGCGGACACCGCTACGCAAGTGAGTTGGTAGAACAGATTTACGCACTAAACAACGGTCAATATTTAGACACGACTCTTAAAGATCCTGCACCGACAAACTTTTGTACAGGTGTAGCTGGCTATCCTGAAAAACATTACGAGGCTGCAAGTATCGAAGTTGATATTGAAAACCTAAAACGCAAAATTGACGCGGGTGCAGAGTATATAGTAACTCAACTTTTTTTTGACAACAGTAAGTTTTTTGACTTTGTCAATCGTTGTCGTGCTGCGGGAATTACAGTGCCTGTCATCCCTGGATTGAAACCCATTTCTACCGCAAAACATTTGGAGTTGTTACCGAAAACATTCAGCATTGATATTCCCGAAGACTTAATAAAAGAGGTACAAAGCGCAAGTGATGTTACGGCTGTTCGCAAAATAGGTGTTGAGTGGGCTGTAATGCAAAGTAAGGAACTTATCGCCGCCGGTGCGCCCGCGGTTCATTATTATTCGATGGGTAAGAGCGACAATATTGTCGAAATTGCCAAAAGAGTTTTTTAGGAAATATTTATGCTTTCTATTTTAATTCCTGTTTATAATTTGGACGTTACACGTCTTGTCAATAGTTTATATAATCAAGCGAAAATGCTTGATATAGACTTTGAGATTATTGCAATGGAAGACGGTTCAAAATTTTTTACAGGCGAAAATTCCATCATTAAAAATTTTGACAGCAACCCGAAATCTCTCACGGACGACAATATCAAAAATCTTGACGGTAGCCAAAACCGCATCACTCACATTATTCTCCCCGAAAATATCGGACGTTCCGCTATTCGCAATCGTTTGGCAGATACGGCAAAATATCCGTTTCTATTATTTTTAGACTGTGATGTTGAGATAGACAAAGATGATTTTTTGAAGACATACCTGCCATATTGCAAAGAGAATGTAGCTGTTATCGGTGGAATAAAGTATGACGAAAATTACAACAATCCAAACGAAAGTTTGCGTTTAATGTATGGCAGACGGCGCGAAAGCAACAATACTCAATTTTTTGTTACGCCAAATTTTTTGATAGACAAAAATCTTTTTCAGAAAATTCGTTTCGACGAAACTATTGTCGGTTATGGTTGCGAAGACTTGATTTTTGGTGTTAAATTAAAAGATTTTACCGTTATCGATAATCGGGTTATACATAAAGGTCTTCCCACAAACGAGAAATTTCTTGATAATACAAAAAACGCAATTGAAAATTTATTTACGCTTTATCAGTCGGGCGAATATCCAACGTTGCCTCATAATTCGCGAGTGCTTTCTACTTTTGTCAAAATAAAAAAACTTCATTTAGTCCCTCTTGTCCGTTTGAGTTTTCATCTGTTCAAAACCGCGATTATTACAAATCTGAAAAGTCCTCATCCATCCCTGTTTTTATTCGACATATACAAATTGGGAATTATTTGCGACTCTGCAAAACGTCTGTAATTCAGGTATATACTTGACAAATCTGTTAGTTGCTGTTTGGTGGATTAGTTTTGAAGTCCGCGTTAATTTATACTGCAATTGTTGAAAAATGTTAATAATTTTTATTTGCTCATTTTCAGGAAAATCATACCTGAAAAAAGATATGAACAGGCACGGTTAAAAAATAAATCGTCTTTTTTTCGTTCAAAAGGTTTAGTTTTGTAACCTCCGAAATTTCCCCTTTTGAGTTTTGGTGAGTTTTGGTTTTTTTATAATCACAAATTCTTTTTAAGATGATTGGTTTATTTGATGATGTTCCCTTGGCGGAACAAGAGGATGATGCAGTTGCTATTGACATTGCGGATACAGACGTACTCCGTGCAGTGGCATCCGAGAGTACATTTCGTAAAATAGAATCTCTCCGAAAGCAAATACCGTTGGAAAACATCAAACCAACAGACATCATAGACGTTGCTAACGCTAACGCCATATCCGCAAACATCAAACCAACAGACATCACAGACGTTGCGAACGCTACCGCCATACCCGCAAACGTCAAACCATCGGACTCCACTCTTTCAAACACTATCCAAAAACAAACACATTCAAAAGATATGCAACAAGAACAAATCGGCGAAAATCAACCTCACTACGAAATTGACGACATCTTGGCTGCTGCCACCGAATATTTTAAAGGCGATGCCCTCGCAGCAAGCGTTTGGATGAACAAATATGCCCTTAAAGACAGTCTTGGCAACGTCTTTGAACGTACACCTGACGATATGCATCACCGTATCGCCCGCGAACTTGCACGTATCGAAAAAAAATACCCAAACCCTGTGAGCGAAGACGAAGCATTTTCGCTTATGCAGCATTTCAAGTACATCGTCCCACAAGGTAGCCCTATGGCAGGTATCGGCAACAGACACCAAATCGCCTCACTGTCCAACTGCTTTGTTATTGGCAACGGCGACAAAACAGACTCCTACGGCGGAATAATGAAAGTTGATGAAGAACAGGTACAGCTTATGAAGCGGCGCGGTGGCGTAGGTCACGACCTCTCGCATATCCGCCCCAGCGGTAGCCCCGTAAAAAACAGTGCTCTCACGTCCACAGGTATCGTCCCCTTTATGGAACGTTATTCCAACTCCACCCGCGAAGTAGCGCAAGACGGCAGACGTGGGGCACTCATGCTCTCTATCAACATAAAACATCCCGACTCCGAAAAATTTATTGACGCAAAGCTCACTGAGGGCAAAGTTACAGGTGCAAATGTTTCTGTGAAAATCACAGACAAATTTATGCAAGCCGTAATCAATAACGAACCGTTCATTCAGGAATACCCTATCGGAAGCAAAAACCCTCAATATATTAAAGAAGTTGATGCAGACAAAATCTGGAAAAAAATCATACATAACGCATGGAAAAGTGCCGAACCCGGTGTGCTTTTCTGGGATACAATCCTGAGCGAAAGTGTGCCTGATTGCTATGAAGATGTGGGCTTTCGTACCGTTTCTACAAACCCCTGCGGTGAAATTCCGCTCTGCCCATACGACTCCTGCCGCCTGCTTGCGGTAAACCTGTATTCATACGTCAATAACCCATTCACGCCTGAAGCAAAATTTGATTTCGATCTGTTTAAAAAGCACGTCCGCATTGCTCAACGCTTTATGGACGACATCATTGACCTCGAACTCGAAAATATTGACCGCATAATAGAAAAAATTGATTCCGACCCCGAAAGTCCCGACATCAAGCGCACCGAGCGCGAACTGTGGCTAAAGATAAAAATGCGTGCATTAGAAGGTCGGCGCACAGGGCTTGGTATTACCGCCGAAGGCGATATGCTTGCCGCACTCGGCTTGCGTTATGGAACGGAAGACGCCATCTCTTTTTCGGTCGAAGTGCACAAAACACTTGCCATTGCCGCTTACAGTTCCTCCGTAGAAATGGCGAAAGAACGTGGTATGTTCCCTGTTTTTAGTGCGGAAAAAGAAGTCCGCAATCCATTTATAAGCCGCCTGCGCAAGGCATCCCCCGAACTTTACGAAAATATGGTGCAATATGGTCGCCGCAATATTGCGCTACTTACCGTTGCTCCAACAGGGAGCGTTAGTATCTGCACACAGACCACCTCTGGCATTGAACCTGTGTTTTTAGTGTCGTACCGCCGTCGTCGCAAAGTAAATCCCAACGATAAAAATGTTACTGTTTCGTACGTTGATGAAGTTGGCGATTCTTTTGAAGAATACAACGTTTTCCACCCCGGCTTTGTCGAATGGCTGCGCGTTAACGGCTACAATCCCGAAAAAGTAAAAGATTATGACGACAAGCAGATTGGCGAACTTGTAAAATTGTCCCCCTACTACAAGGCGACTTCGTATGATATTGATTGGGTTAATAAGGTTGAAATGCAGGGACGTGTGCAAAAGTGGGTTGATCATTCCATTTCCGTCACCGTAAACATACCCGAACATACATCAGAAGATACTGTAAACAGAATTTATCTCGCCGCCTGGCAGAGTGGCTGCAAAGGAATGACGGTATATCGCGAGGGTTCGCGTAGTGGTGTTCTCATTAAAAAAGAGGACAAAAAGTCCCCCGTGTCTGCCGCCACATCCATTCCCAAACGTCCCATTCGTCTTGACGCAAACGTTGTGCGCTTCCAAAATGCCTACGAAAAATGGATAGCATTCGTAGGTTTGTATAACGGTCGTCCGTACGAAATTTTCACAGGAAAAGCAGATGAAATCTCTCTGCCCTCTTATGTAAACTCTGGTGAAATTGTAGCTGTTCGCGAAAAAGATAAGCCTACCCGTTACGACTTCGTTTTCAAAGACAGGGACGGCTACGAGATAACATGGCCTGCCCTCTCGCGTACCTTTGACGAAGCCTACTGGAATTACGCAAAACTTATTTCGGGTATCCTTAGTCAAGGAATTATGCCTATTGACAACGCCATTCAGCTTATCAGCGGTCTTAAACTTGGCTCTGACGAGATAAATACGTGGAAAGCTGGTGTTGTCCGCGCTCTGAAGCGTTACATTCCTGACGGCACAATTGCAGAAAAAGCCGTCTGCCCCGACTGTGGGGAAGAAGGGCTTATCTACAAGGAAGGCTGTCTGACCTGCCAGAACTGCGGCTACAGCAAGTGCGGGTAAGACACGCGCGGTAACGCTAGAACTGTGGCTACAGACGGCAACGTCAGAACTGCGGCTACAGCAAGTGCGGGTAAGACACGTTTAGTAAAGTCGCTCACCCTGCCAGAACTGCGGTTACAGCAAGTGCTATAAGGCAGCCGATGAGTTCCATGCAGAGCGGAAACCTATATTATCAATACGGTGAGTTGGCACTACATTCACGCGAAAGCCAGAACGCATACGAGCTACCGGGTAGTACCAGGCACCGCCACGATGTACCCTGTCAGTTAAGGGCACTTTATACATGGGGTCCAAATAGACAGCATTAGCACCGCTACCACTGACAGCACTGTACCAATTGTTATTGGCATCGTTATCGTAAATATAAAGGTTGCCATTAAACCAGTCCGCACACCACTCCAACAAATTACCGTCCATATCAAATAAACCTATAGGGCTGGCTCTCTTTTGACCCACACGATGAAGATGAGCTGCCACTGTGCCATAATCCGAAACATTGCTAGAAACTCCGTCAGCATCATGCCCGTGTGAATTGTTCTTGTACCAGCCATAATAGCCGACATCGGTGATTGAACCGTTCCCATAAGGATAAGCACCTGTGGATACACCCTTGTCGTTATTGCCACTGAAAGTGTCCGTAGTGCGCCGCAAGGCAAATTCCCACTGAGCTTCAGTAGGCAAGTTTCCGCCGAGCCAATGACTGTAGGCAACAGCACCATACCAGCTCACGCCACAAAAAGCCATCTCGTCATAAGGAACTGTCCCCCTGCCGTATTTTTCCTGAGGATACAGCACATTCACACCAACGGTATTACGAACACCATAACCAAAATTATTATCAACGGCAAAGCCATAACATAAGGTAGCGTCACTCATCTTGGCAGGATTAAAATTATAATACTCGCCGATAGTTTTAGTGCCGACACTTGTGCTGAAAGCCTTCAAAGAAGAAAAATCAGTAGCACCTGCGGAAGATATTTTCACATCGTTACCAGATATTTCGTAGTCTATCGCAGCCAAAAAACAACAGTACTGTATAACAGTTGTCTCCGTTTGCTGCATATAAAAATCCGAAAGTTGAATACGTAATCCTGTATATTTGGATGCCGGGGCTTTTTCTAATGCGTTATACACCTCATGAGAAAAATACGTCCCTGTTTCAGTAATAGACTTACCGTCATTACCCCCTGTGCCAGAAATAAAAACAGGGCGCGGCGACCACGTATTATAAACCATAGTTGAATTGGATACTACGCTTGACACACCGTCAGTATAAGCTCCGAAGCCATAATTTGCCATATTGTTTGTTATCAGACAATGGTACATCTTGCCACCGTTAGTCACATAAGCACCTCCACCTTTGGCGGTGTAAGTCTTGTTCATTGCAACGTTACCGCGCATTATACATGCTGTCACTGTGCCACCATCCACATATAGACCACCGCCATTAGTGTTGCTGTACCCGTTGCGGATATAGCAAGTTTCCAATGTGCCATAAACAGTAGCAACACGGTGCTTGTCCGCAGGTAAAGACAGAAAAGAATTGCCGTCTAAAACAGTAACAGCACCAAAACTGTTGGTAGGCCACACAGACCCAGGATAGGTTCGAGTGAGAGTAACAGTAGTTGCAGCGTTCGCATTATAGCCACCAAGCACAGTCACACCTTTGGGGATTGTGATTTCAGAGGGGAGCATATATTTTCCTGCGGCTAAAAAAACTGTGTCGCCGTAAGTCGGGCTGTAACTATGTTGCTCACCTAAAACTGTGAGCAATGTTGCGCCCAAAAGAGTGCCCTGATTAAGGACTTTTATGTTATTGTTGCCTGCGGGTATAGAGTTAAAACCCACAAAATAATTTGTCGCACTAAGAAAGTGCACGTTGAGCAACAAAAGCAAGGATAAAAATAATTTTTTGTACATTTTTCTTAGAATTTAGAATTACTTGTTTTATCAAGTTATAAAAAATCCACAAGCGTAGCGCCCATTGCGCACAATACCGCAAAAATCTTAACATTTTTTAACGAGCCACGCAATTAAACTAAAAAAATTATTACCTTTGCCCCAAATTGAAAAAAATCAACATCTTATAACCATTGTTGAAATTGTTGAAGAATATAACCTATTCGATATAACCTATTCGTATGAAACGAGCATGACAACTGTTGCCACCCAAATTGGCGAGTTCCATACGACCTGTTAACAAAAATTTACAAATATTAACAAAAATTTACAAACGTATGAAAAAAATAATCCTTCTATCAGTAATCACACTTTTTGCCCTCATCTCTTGCACAAAAGAGGGCGTTTTTAATCCAAAGAAAAAACTCTCAAAAACCTACTCCCAATTTATTGCATTAGGCATTTCCGGCGAAAAAGAATTGCAACAAATTTTTGAGTGGGATGGCAAACTCCTCAATGCCATCAAAGACAAAGATGGAGTTATTGAGCAACAATTTGAGTACAACAGCAAAAAGCAACTTGTAAAAATCACAAATCCTGAGTCTCCTAATTATTATGTTTCCCTTTCCTACAATGGCTCAAAAATCGAAACACAGGAACTGTACATGGACGGAAAACTTTTTGCGAAATCTGAATATACTCATAGCGGAAACAAAATCACAGAAATGGTTATTTCTTTGGATGCCGCATTACTGTTTGAGTCCCCTAAAAAAATGACGGAAAAGCTTTCGTATTTCGGTATTCCAAAAAAAATGACGGAGAAATTATCTTCCCACGCTGCAAAATTTCCTTCTTCCGCGCAAAAAGCTTCACTTCCATTTATTTCTTTCTATGCTGTGTCGTTAGATTGGAGTGGAAAAAACATCTCTAAAATGACTATCCGATATTCTGACGAAATTCTGTCGCTTCTTGAGGGAGACAACGTGTCTGATTGGCGTACGTACGTGACATATAGCTACGACAAAAACGAAAATCCCTACTACGGCTTTTTTGGCGTGTCCGGTGAATTGCCCATATTGGAAGCGACCTCTCTCTCCGAGAACAACGTTACCTCCGAAAAATTTGAAGACAACGAGGGGGATAGCGAAGTCGATAATTACGTTTACGAATACGAAAATAAATTCCCTGTAAAGAGAACGTACGTTTACGATAGCTATTCCTTTATTGATTTTTACGAATACGAATAACAGGTCGGAGTTTATTCTAAAAATAATGAGGGCGTTCCCCCGCCCCCTCGCAGAGCTTCGGGGGCGGGGTCGGGCTATCCGCTGCAATCTTTTGCCTCAAAAGCAGTCGCCAACACCACTTGACAGAATACACGAACGGTCTGTTCCCCCACTAACCTGACGGCTTCGCAAAAGGATTTCCGCTGCTATCCCTAACGCAGCAACGCGCATAATCAAAGAATTTTGGGTCCGTCAAAGATAGAAATTCCAAATCCGACAGTCAGATAACAAGGCGTGGGAAATAGAGTGTGAAAACGAGATAAGGAAAGCAAGGCGCAAATTACAAGCCTTGAAAATTCAAGGATTGATAAAGTAAGCAAAAAGCCTCACGTTTGCGGGGCTTTTTTTATTGAAAAGTTTTTTGTACCTTCGCGGTTCAATTGGACGCGGCTAACACCAAGTCCTGACTTTAAAGCCCTTGTAACACAAGTTATCAGGGCTTTAATGCTTTTATTTTATCTCTATCCATATCGCCCTTAGTTATTTTCACTGGTTTTTTGCCATAAACCACATAACACTCCTTTATAATTCCTTTCTCAAAATCTCTCTTTCTCCAAAAATCTTGAATATGGACGAAAAACAACAAAAATTATACGATTTGGTGACGAAATGGAATAAAAATTCCCGATTTTTTCAGGGTGTCCCATTTTGGAATATTACTTGCACATAGACCCCGGTGAGCGGTCTGACCACGCTTGGTGACCACGCTTGGTGACACGCTTGGGCAGAAAAGTTTATGCCGCTGTTTATGAAGCTGTTTATGAAGCTGGCAGACATACGCAAGCGAGAATCAGCTGTTAGATGACCAATAGGAATACTTCGCTAACGTACTATCACTAATTTCAGCAAAGGGATCGTTTTTCTTTCGCCCTGTGATAGATTTGATTCCATACACAACAAAAAATAAGACAATGGATATTACCGACAAGAACACAAGTATCACGAAGCTCCATGCCATAACAACAAATAGAATGTCCATCATATTGTAAATGTAGTGAAATTTTTTGAACAATCAAAATGAGTAATTATAATATAGAGATGCTTAGTAATGGCAATAAGGTTTTTACCGACATAATTAATAGCAGACGTGCTGCGCATTATCAACGCACAACTGCGCTACTATATGCACGTCGCCGACCCCGACGGTCTTACCGACACAGAATGGGCTATACGCTTTAAGGAGTTGGAATATATCAGGAAAGAAGAAAGTAAGGGGAATAAGGGGCGATATTAATCAGTAAACCCACTAGCAGGACTGCCATCGCCAAACTTATAGAAAAGCCAAAGAATAAAAATTGCTAATAGTACAGTCATAATTCTAATGTTTTACCGAAGTTACAAAAAGGAAAAATTAGCCCCAAAGGTCTAAAATGCCTTTCGTTTTGGTGTTGTCGCCACGATGCACCCAAGTTAGAAATCTGCATATAAGCAGAAAAACAATAATAGAAGTAATTACAACCATCTCTTTATTTTTCATAAAGATAGCAAAAAAATTGAAAATAACCAAATATGTCAAATACGGTTTTATATTCGATAGATGTTAATGGTAATTCCGTTGCATCTATTAATAAAGTTGATGCAAGTGTTAGCAAACTTGGTAAAACTTTCAATAAGCTATATGTGGCTTCAAACAGGATAGCACAAATCGGTTTTGCTTTCCATCATGTAATGGGAGCTATCAAAGGCGTAAACTCTGCCGTTTCCGGTCTTCAGGCAGCCTACGAGGAGGAACAGGTAGCGGTAAACAAGTTGGCGCAGGTTATGAGTAACACTATGGGTTTACGGCGCGAGAACATCCAGAGCGTGTTAGATTTGACGGCAGCACAGCAGAAACTTGGTGTTATTGGTGACGAAATTCAGCTGTCAGGGGCACAGGAATTATCGACCTATCTGACAAAGAAGTCGAGCCTTGAAAAGTTGCTCCCTGCAATGAATGATATGCTCGCGCAGCAGTACGGACTTAATGCCACGCAGGAACAGGCAGCCAATATTGGCATGATGCTTGGCAAGGTTATGCAGGGACAGACAAGCGCACTCTCGCGGTACGGCTATGCTTTCGATGACGTTCGGGAGCACATCCTTAAAACAGGCGCAAAGGCGCAGAAGCGCAAAGGCGCAGAGGCGCAAAGGCACCGCGGGCAGCAGTACTCTTTGATGTTGTCAGCGAGGCTGTCGGCAGTGTGAACAACGCCCGATGGAAAAGTTGTTAAACAGACTTTCGGACAATCTGGCGAGGAAAAGATAACAAGGGCTATCAACTCTACAAATGAAGCCGACCAAAAGCGCGTAGCTGAAAGCGAGTATAATCTCTGGCATTCCGACGGCTACGAGGGCAGTTTTACTTCATGGCTCATCCCTTATGTAGATGCAGGATATAAAGTACGGTTATTAGATAATATGCAAATGTTGGACAATGGTAAAAAGGAAGGCAAAAAAGGTGATTGTTTTGTGATAGGCGTGGAAGTGAACTTTAGTAGTTCAGGCGGGAGCAGAAAGATAACGCTGGGAAAGCGACTTGGATAAGCTATAGACTACCTGGCCACTCTTTGACAAAACGAATGGTAAAGTCTTCCTCTTTATCAACCCACCGCACAGTGAAAGAATACTGCTCTTTTGAGTCTTCTTTTATAAGATGCCATCTTCCACAGGAAGACAGTTGGTTGCTTGCTTTTTTAACAAGTTTAACATCCATACTAGCGAAGTCCTTTGAATTTTCAGGGATAACGCGGACACGAAAGGTAGGAGTTCCTTTTGTAATGACTTTAACGGTGCCTGCAAGTATAATGTCAGGACGATAGATAGAAGCGCAATCCTTAATACGCTGTTGCGCAGAAGCAGCAAAAGAGAAAGCGACTAACAAAAACAGAATATAAAAACGTTTCATCCCTCAAAGGTACGATTAAGCCGAACAAAATGCAACACTTGTGGTGCATTTTTGAGGCGGAGTACCTTCACGAAGCGAAGCGAGTAAAGG
>JAISPZ010000032.1 GCA_031274555.1 Bacteroidales bacterium
GGTGGGCTGCTTCTTCATATTGCGAAATTTTAAACTTAATTTTCCACGAAACCTGAAGATGTATAAACGTACAAAGTGAGAGAAACCTGAAGCTGAAAAAGCGCGGGGGCGGGCGGGGCTGGGCGGGGCGGTGGAAATTGCGTGGTGGCGGGGGGATATTGGGCTGTGCGCGTTGTTTGGCGGGGGGCGGTGGGCGGCGGGCGGGCGGGTGAGCAGAGGGACGGTGCTCGTAATTCGTAATTCGTAATTCGTAATTGGATAGGACGTTGGTCGCGTTAGGGATTATTGCTTCGCAATGAAGTCGCTCACGCTCGGCATAGTCCGCGCAAGCGCGTCCTCTGCCCTCGCTTACTCGCGACTTTGAGCCGACATCCTTTTTTGTGGTTGGTGGCGAGAGGTCTGCCTGCTGCTGTTAGTGAGGGGTGTTTGTGATTGTCCGATACAAAAAAGATACAGGCGAAAGCCCGACCCCGCACGAAGCTCTGCGAGGGCGGGGGAACGCTACATTTCAAATTGCAAGTGTGCCCATTCTCCATGTCGTAAAAAAGCATTATCTTTGCGGCGCATGGACAGGACGTTTTTCTCACTTTTTGAAAAAGAATTTTCTATCTTCGATGAACATTTCAAAGATTTGATAGAGAGTGATTTTTCTATTCTTACAAATATAAGTGATCATATATTTTCCACTTCAGGAAAAAGAACAAGACCACTTCTTCTTTTTTATATCCACAAACTTTTTTCACCCGAAATAAGTAAGAAAGCATACCTTTCGGCAGCACTTATCGAAATAATCCATTCGGCATCACTTCTTCATGACGATGTCGTTGATTGTTCACAACAAAGACGAGGAAAACCGTCTGCCTCTGCCATTTGGGGCAATCAGACCGCTATTCTGGCAGGCGACTACCTTCTGGCAAACTCCTTCTTACGTGCCTTTGCCGACAGGGACGATACGTTGATGCAAATGCTTATGCAAGTAGTAAAATATATGAGTGAGGGCGAGTTGCTACAGATAGAGTACAATATCACCCCAACCATGACAAGAGAAAATTACTATTCTATTATCGAACGCAAAACAGCCGGACTCTTTTCTTGCTGTTGCGGTGCGGGAGCATATACAGCAGGAGCATCCGAGAAAGAAATAAACAGTGCACACCAAATTGGTCGCGAACTCGGGCTTGCATTTCAAATAAAAGACGACCTTATAGATATAGACCCTCTGCGCAACGACGGCAAACCCTGCGGTCAGGATTTGCGCGAAAAAAAAATAAATCTCCCCACGCTTTACTTCTTGGAACAAGCAACAGAACAAGAGAAAGAAAAAATAAAACAAGTTTGGGATACAAACACCACTTTTTCTGACAGCACAATAGAAGAAATACTCGCAATGGTACGCACTTCGGACGCAGTTTCAAAATGCAGAAAAAAGATGTCGCAACATTTTGAAAATGCTATTTCAATTCTCCACAGTTTGAACAAACCACTTCCACCACAGATAGAAAACTTTTTTTCATTTCTTGCTAACGGTAGAACCATTTGATGAAACAAAACAGACTGTTAATAATTATCTTTCTACTTTTTGCGACTAACCATATCGGAAAAACGCAAGGGTGGATAGATGCGCCCTCAGGTAGCGGGCTTAAAATTCGCACTGCGGGTTTTTGTTCTTCCGCCGGAAATAATATGCGAATATGGGGCGATATATTTGAATATACCGAAGTTTTTACAACCGTTATAAGTGTCGCCGATTTAAACGGCAATACATACTCATTAGATGAAACTGTCGCCCCTGCGGAAGACATCACCTTTATAATAAATTCCGAGTTAAACGGCGCATCATACGTTGATGTAATAGCAATTCCTGTCGCCAATTTACCGCAGGCATTTCTTGTCGGGTCACATATTCAAACAATCTGTAAGAACAGTATAGTAAGTGAACCTGAAATTGAGAATATGCAGTACGTAGAAACATCTCAATGGGAAACCTTTACAGCACCACCCATCCCTTTTTCCTTTCCATTTCAAGCAACGACAGATACTGTTTTTCGTTTTGCATACGCCAATAATATCTGTGGTTATCAATATATAAACGTTTTCATAACAACAATAGATACACTGCCTGTATCGGGAATATCCATAGAACCATTCCCCGATATATCAAATGTCTGTGCAGGCTGTTATTTTCCATTACCACAAGCACTTGACTTAAAAGTAAATAAAGGTACAATTATAGCTTCTTCCATAAGTTGGGATATGCCCGATTCCACTGCATTAACAAATGTTACAAGATATGGAAAAGTGACGGTAACTATCAGGGGGGACAGTAATATCTGCGGATATAAGACAAAAACTATCAAAGATACTGTTGTCAGTGTAAAGGTAAAGACTGTTGATTGTGACCCAAAAATTGAGTTTGACGACAGTCCGTCCTGCTACTGTGAGGTATGGAATTTTATGGTAGTTAGACCCAACCCAAGATGTATTTATACTGAAAGTGATATTACAAAAAATATTACTCCGACAATACATTTCGACACAGCATCCGAAGGTTCATACACCTTAAAAATTTTAGACAGTTTTTCAGTATCTCTAACGGTAAATGCGGAGCTGCAATGCCCTGACGGTGCTTCCCACGCAACTGTTCCAAAAATAATTTCCAGTAGCTGCGACGTAAAAGTCGATGACAGTAAATGTCCTTTCCCTGTTGAATACAGTTATTGCCGTGGCGATTCAGGATTTATAAGATTTAGGGATATTGATTATAAGAAAAGGGAAATAAGAAAAGTTACATTTTTTCCACCGCACGAAAATTCTTTTATTTATGATACTTTTCGTTCTGGTCGCGAAGAAAATACCGTTTATAGAACAATAGATACGATTATTACGCCAGATAAATGGGATACGGTGCGCTATCGTGTAGAATATTATGCTCCCGACTGCGATACTACAAGATATTACGACAGCATTGTATCTCTTGAATGGGGACTATCCTGTTCTCCCAGCATATCCATATCAAACTACTACTACGTATGTACAGGCGACCCTGCAATTGTGGAAATAAGCGAAGCAAACTGTGCAATTATAATTGACTCCGTCTATATAAAAGACAGTACAGGTTACACAATATCTCTCGTCGACAGCTTCCCCATAACTTATACTGCTAATGATTTTGGCAGTCACTACGTATATGATCATTCTTTATTTTTAAGATACAAAATAACAGCATATACAAAGTCTGACGGGGGTGATGAGCATTTTGATATTCCAATAATTGTTTACTATCGCGATTTCGGTGATACTGTGAGTGGCACTGTTACCAGCGAAAAAATACTCCATTTCTCTATAATATCTTGTCCCCCAACTGTTCAGTTCTTTTATCCCCCTTACGGCTGTGTCGGTGATGAAATACTGTTCACCGTAGTGTTTGAAAATCCTACTACACAGATAGATTCGATAGACATAAATTTCGACGGCACAAGCCCAATTACTCCCGTCAAACCTGACGATCCACCATACAGCACACAATATCCGCCATATACATATTATTATTTTTCTACCATCTCATTTCTTGACAGCACTTTGTATAAAGTCAATATTAAATACAACGAGGGGGATAGTTTAAAATACAAAACATTTTCTCATGTTTACAGACTAAACGCAAATTGCAGTCCCTCTATTACCACATCAAAAGATACGGTCTGTTTGGGTGATAACATTTCAGTCACTGTTCAAAATAATAATCCCAATGCAGAAATAGACCATGTTGTATGGAGTGAACCTGTTGATTTAGTCGATGAAAACCTATATACTACAACAATAGGTGATTACCCTTATATCGTTTACGACGTTTATCTTAAATTGAAAACTATTAAGGATGAAGACACAGTTATTTCCTATCGCGACACCTTAAACATTATTCTATATTCTACCAGACAACGTGCTTTTATTTCAGATACAATATACATTTGTCAGAACAGCACCGTAAATCTTCACGATTACGAAAATGCTTCTATTTTTTCCGCACCTCTGATATATGCTCTTGCTTCCGACCCTGTGTCTTATCTTGCTTCCGACCCCGCAAATATTGGCGTTACGGCATCTTCCAAGTTTCATTGTGATTGGATGTTCGGTTCAACAAATATGTTTGAAGACAGCGTATTTATTTTTATTGACAAAATATTTTCCATTGCTCCAATAGACGATGTTTTTGCCTGTAAAGATAGCGTTATGCCTCTATCCATAGCAAGTAACGGCAGACTCGTAACATGGATAAAAAACGAGACTGATACGCTCGCAAAAAATATTCCAAGGCAACAAATTATTTACGACACCGTTACTGAAGCAGGTGCTACATACACCGTTATATGCTCCAACTCATGCAATTCATTTTTCCAAAAATTCTCTCTACACTCATATCCAAATCCATCAGTATTTATGCCTGATGCAATAGAAATATGTGAGGGCAACATGGTGAATATAAGTCCTGTATCCTGTATCGACTGCGAACAATATTTATGGACGGTCAATTCGCAAACATATTCTGAACAGGAAATTTCACTGTTCGTGCAAGGTCAAGACACGATTACTGCATTTCTTGCGGTGTCAAATGAATATGGTTGTGTCAAGAATGATTTTGTAAAAATTATCCCTTTAATGTCTGCAATCACGTCAATACTTTTGAATGGCGATACTCTCTCTGTGTGCCTGAACAGTGACACTTCTTTTTCTGCAACTTTCAGCATACTTCCCGAATTTGAAAGTGAGGTAATTTATGGATGGACTGTTCCGCCGTCTTCTCTGATAAGTATTTCGGATAGAGATATAAACATACATAATGCCGACACATCTTTGCAGGGAAAATATATTTTTAACACATCATTCAGGAATTGCACTTCGAGCGACACGATTGTTGTTTCTATTTTGCCACTGCCGAAAGCACATATAAGCGGACAGAATTTTGTTTGTCTGGGGGATACTGTCTTTCTAAGCGGGTCTTCGGCAAATGCTGATTATTTGCAGTGGCAGAACGGCAGCAGAAATGCAACATTGCCTGTTTTTGAAGCTGGCACTTATTTTCTGACAACATTCTTAAATGGTTGCACCAATACTGATTTTTTTAACGTGCTGTCGCGCCAGAAGCCTGTGTTTTCAATAGGGGAAGATACGACTATTTGCTATAAAGACGTTATAACTTTGACTGCTCCTGAACAGTATAAAAATTTTTATTGGCAGGACGGAAGCACTTCGCAAACATACGCGGCTTCGCAGGCAGGTCTTTACACTTTAACCGTCGAACAGGACAGTTGCTACAACACATCCAGCATTAGGATTGAAGTTATGGGCTGCGGCCTGCTTAGATTTCCCACAGCATTTACTCCTGACGGAAATTCTCTTAACGATTATTTTTTGCCGATAGTCACGATAGAGCCGAATAATCTCATATACGAACTCATAATTTATAACCGCTTGGGAGAACGTGTGTTTTCTACAACTAATCCGTTGGAGGGCTGGGACGGAACTTTTAGAGGCAAGCCTTGTAACGGTGGTATATACCTCTACCGCTGCACTGCTTCGAGTATCTATCCCTACCAGGACTTGTCGCAAAGCGGAAGCGTTACGCTCGTCAAGTAATCCGATACCTCGACATAAAGACATAGATAAGTCGCAAAGCGGAAGCGTTACGCTCGTCAAGTAATCACTACCCGCCGTAAAAAGCACTTATAACATCTATTCTGTCTGCATTTTGCAACATTGTCAAATCCCACTCGGTGCGTGGAATTATTGAACCATTTATGGCGATAGCCATTCCCTCTTTCCGCAAAAGGTTTTCCTTTTCCAAAAGTGCCTGTACAGACGTACTTTCCGCCACAAGCACAGGATTATCATTTATAAATACTTGCATTTTTGTGTGATTTCTTTTTGCAAAGTTAGTAAGTTTTCATTACCTTTGCAAAAGTCTGAACTCACCCTGTTAAGTAGTTCAATAAAGTATTTAAGTCATAATTATTATCGCTATGAAGATAACTCATTTAGAACAAATATTCGATATTCTTAAGAATAAACCGAAAAAACATCTTGTTGCAGCATACGCCAATGACGCTCACACTATTGAAGCAGTTAGTGCGGTGGTGGACAAGGGACTTATAGACGCAACTCTTGTTGGCGATACCGACACCATCAAAAGCGTTTGTGAGGAGGGAAAAATAGAGTACAAAAAATTTAAAATTGTTCAGGAGGCAGACGCAGCAAAAGCCGGGCAACTTGCCGTAACTCTTATAAATTCGGGCAGTGGCGATATGCTTATGAAAGGTCTTTTAAGCACGGACAAATATATGCGTGCTATCCTTGACAAGGAAAAAGGTCTTATGCCTGCCGGCGGAAAGTCCATTCTTTATCATATAGCGGTTCTTGAAAATCCATCGTATCATAAACTTCTTTTATGCAGTGATATGGCTATTATCCCATTGCCTGACTTAAAGCAAAAAATAACAATGATTGGAGGTATGGTTAAGGTTGCAAAAATTATCGGCATAGAAAATCCTAAAATTGCAATACTTGCTGCCACAGAACAGGTCGCAACTGCCATGCAAGCGTGCATTGACGGCGCACTTTTAGCCAAAATGTCCGACCGCGGACAGATTAAAGGTTGTATTGTTGATGGTCCTCTCTCGTTGGATGTTGCTATTGATGCAGAATCGACTGCGATAAAAAAAGTCAGCGGCGAAGTTGCAGGTGATGCAGATGGACTTATTTTTCCAAATATCGAAGCGGGTAATGTCTTTTACAAAATGCACACCAAGTTTAATAAAGGTGGCATAGGCGCAATGGTAATGGGTGCAAAAGTGCCCTGTATTCTTACTTCGCGTGGTGACAGTATGATTGCCAAGATGAACTCTATCGCCCTTGCCGCCCTCTGCGCTTAACCTCTTGTGAGCATTTTTCTAACTTCTGTGCTTGATTTAATCCCTTGTAAGCATTGCTACAGGTGAAAAAATATGATTGACAGGTCCGTTTCCTTTTCCTATTGAGAGGTTTTTTCCTGCCTCTATCGCAGAGGTAATATATTCTTTCGCTTTTTCTACCGCAAGAACAATATCCCCGTCATAGATTGACAAAAATGAGGCGATTGCCGAAGATAATGTGCAACCTGTTCCGTGAAGATTATTTGTTTTTATTCGTTTGGCGAAATATTTAACAGGATTTGCTTCATCTTTAAGCCACAGTTCATCTATTACTTCCTGTACGTCATCGGAATGACCGCCTTTCAATAAAATGCTTTTTGCACCGCTCTGCAATATGTTCTGTAATGGACTGTGAACAAAAAGTTGTTCGGCTTCAAAACGATTGGGAGTAATTACACTTGCGAGTGGAAAAAGTTCACTGATATATGTCCCTATAATATCCGTATCGGCGAGAGAGTCACCGCAAGCAGCTACAAGCACCGGGTCAATCACAATATTTTTAAGTCCTGTGTTACGGAGTGTTTTTGCTGTTTGTGCTACAAGTTCTTTAGTCGGAAGTAGTCCTATTTTTACGGCATCAATTCTTATGTCCTCGCACGTGACAACAATTTGTTCGTCTAATTGATGTGGCGTTACAGGATATACAGCCTGAACACGCACAGTATTTTCTACCGCAATACCGGATATTGCCACTGCTGCATAACAGCCGAGCGAAGAAATTGTCTTTATGTCGGCTTCAAGCCCTGCCCCACCGCTGTTGTCCGAGCTTGCAATTGTTAATACGTTGTAGGTTTCTTTCATACGCTTATGATTTGTTTTTAACAGGTCGTATGGAACTCGCAGATGAACACTTGTCTTTGGTTGGCAACGTTTGTCATGCTCGTTTCATACGGTTATAAGTACAAAGATACGATTAAGTTAAGCAACGTGTAAAACGAGTTTTGAATACGGTACGATTAAACAGTAGATTGGATTTGCCAAATAAAAAAACGCCCGACAAAAATCGGGCGTTTTTTCTACTACTGCATCTATGGAACCAATTACTCTTCAACCGGTTCTTCGGCAGGTGCCGGAGCAGCACTCTCGGGACGAGGTAACGCCTCTTTTACGATGATGTTACGACCTTCCCATTCAGCACCGTCCAATGCTGCAATGGCTTTACGGGATTCTTCCTCGCTTGCCATTTCTACAAAGCCGAATCCTTTCGAACGGCGCGTTCCTTTTTCGTTAATAATACGAGCGTCTGTTACTTCGCCGTACTCGGAAAAGATCTGCTTTAGGTTCTCGCCTCTAACCTTGTAGTTCAAGTTTGCAACAAAAATGTTCATTGGAAATAAAAATTAGTGAATAAAAATAATAACGGCGCGAAGGTACAAAATTAAATTAGTCTTTTTTCATAAAATGCAGAAATATATCAGTTTTTGTTAAAATAGTATCAGTGTTTTTTTATTTAATACTTAAAAAAAATACTCAAACGTCATTAATTTCATTCCAAAATGGAATGTCCACCGATACAAAAGAAAATTTATCGTCATCATTTTTCAAGATTTTCCAACAACGAACGTCCATTCCATTAGCAAGCAGTAGAAACCGCGCAGAGGGGTATCCCCTAAAATATTTTAACACTTGCTGCTCAACATTTTTTGTAAGTGTAACTTCTTCCTGCTTACACTCCACAATCATCACAACTTCCGCTTTTTTATTTGTTATGATAATATCAGTTCTAAAAAACATTTTATTTATGCGTACTCCACATTCAACGCCCATGCTGCCATAAGGGTATTTAAGGTATTTATTTAGAAAATTTATGGTATGCTGTCTTATCTTTTCTTCGGGAGTAAGTGCTACATATTTCCTGCGAACAGGGTCGTAAATTTCGAGTGAGCCGACAGCATTTTTTATAATTTTATAATTTTCCACAGCGCAAAGTTAGGAAAGTTTAACAACAGTGTGGATATGACATATTTTTTTTCTAACTTTGTCCCAAGTAAAATATATCATCATGCATATCAAAGTCGCTTCATTCTGCGTATCTGTTCTCTTTTCGAGTTTATGTCTTGCACAGGACCCTTTTAGTCTGAACAATCAAAAACAATCGTTTGGTATGTCGAGTTTTATGCAAGAAAACGGCACGACAACAATTAGTCTTTTAAGTTCAGACCCTAAAATCACAGGTATTGTCACGATGCCTGATGGAATACTTAACAAGTATGAATATCCCGATACTTCTACTGTCTTCGGGGATTTAAAAACGCTTAATCTGATGAAGCCGAATGATTTTGGCTACGTGTTGGACATTTGTACAAAAGCGAAAAAAGACAGTCGCAAATATTACAAGATGTATCAGGCATCTTCGATGGGAACGCTCTTTCTTACTATCGTAAATCCTATCGCGGGACTTGCCTGCGCAATTCCATCATCACTGACTCCTCCCAAAATAGAAAATATGGGGCTGTCGGATATTGATATGTTGCAGGAAGATATTTATTTTCAGACTTATCGCAAAGAGGCATTGCGCGTCAAAAATCGTAAAATCTGGACTAATTTCGGCATTGGGTTTGGTATAAATGTCGGCATTACGTTTGGTCTCTTAGCTCTGCTGCTGTAAAAGCATCTTAATAATTACGAATTACGAATTACGAAAATCAACAACTATTACAGGCACAAACACTATGCACTAACAGCAACGGTGTCAGCCATAATTGACAATTAACAATTAGCAACGGCGTCAGCCACAATTGACAATTGACAATTAGCAACTGCGTCAGTTCATTCTACATTTCTGTTAGCACTGCTCTTGAAACTTCTACGGCATCACCAACGCTTTCTATCCCGCTGAAAACGATTGTGAGGTTTTCGCCTTTTTCTTTCAGCATGCTGGTTTTTGGATTTTTTTGAATGTAATCAAGAATTTTTGCAAATATTTTGCTGTGATAATAGTCTGTGTCTGACGTGTATCCGAAAGTTGCTGTCATAACTCCGCCTTTCAGTACAATTTTTTTCCATCCGAGTTCTATCGATAGACGGCGCAGTACTATCGTCTGTAGCAAATCTTCGGTGGACGCGGGGATCGCGCCAAATCTATCTTCGAGCATAAGACGAAATTCAGCCAGTTCAATATCCGTATCAAGCGCATTGAGGTCTTTGTAAAGTGACAGTCGTTCAGTGATATTGGATACGTAATTGTCGGGAATAAGAAGTTCTAAATCGCTGTCAAATTGCCATTCTTTCAGCGACTCGGTCATACACTCTCGTTCCTGCTCTTGTTCTTGCTCTTGTTCTTGCCCCTGCTGCGTGCTGCTTGACATTTCTTCTTCTCTCAATTCAATCATCGCTTCATCAAGGATTTTTTGGTACATATCGTAACCTATTTCGGCGATAAATCCGCTCTGTTCGCCACCAAGAACGTTGCCCGCCCCGCGAATATCAAGGTCGCGCATGGAAATTTGAAATCCACTGCCTATATCCGAAAATTCTTCTATCGCATTGAGCCGCCGTTGCGCTTCGGAAGTGAGGAGTGATTTTGACGGAATAAGCATATAGCAGTATGCTTTCCTGTTAGACCGCCCCACCCTGCCACGCAATTGGTACAATTCCGAAAGTCCGTACTGATGAGCATTATTTATAATTATGGTATTTGCATTCGGAATATCAAGACCGCTTTCTACAATTTTAGTCGATACAAGAATATCATAAACGCCCTCTATAAATCCCAAAAGGACTTCCTCTAATTTTTCGCCGTCCATTTGTCCATGCGCTATCGCAACTTTTGCATCTGGAACGAGTGCCTTTACGAGGTCGGCTATCTTGTCAATATTCTCCACTCTGTGATGTACGAAAAACACCTGTCCACCGCGTTCAAGTTCTTGTATAATTGCATCGCGGATATAAGTTTCGTCAAAAGAATGAAGCTCTGTGCTGATGGGATAACGATTTGGAGGTGGTGTTTGAATGAGCGAAAGGTCACGCGCACCCATTAAGGAAAATTGCAAGGTACGCGGAATAGGCGTAGCGGTAAGGGTTAGAGTATCTATATTTACTTTTAATGATTTTAATTTTTCTTTTGTTGCAACACCGAATTTTTGTTCTTCATCAATAATAAGAAGTCCCAAATCTTTAAATACTACGTCTTTGCTTACAATTCTGTGAGTGCCTATAAGAATATCTATTTTTCCACTTTCGAGTCGTTGTAAAATCTTGCGCTTATCTTGCGCAGAACGAAATCTGTTCAGATAATCAACATTGCAAGGAAGCCCCTCTAAGCGTTCCTTAAAAGTATTGTAATGCTGATACGCAAGCACTGTTGTAGGAACGAGTACGGCGACCTGTTTGCTGTCGCATACTGCCTTAAACGCGGCTCTTATCGCAACTTCTGTTTTGCCAAATCCTACGTCCCCACATACAAGACGGTCCATCGGATTTTCTGCTTCCATATCTTGCTTTACGTCTATTGTCGCTTTTAATTGGTCGGGAGTATCTTCATAAAAAAAAGAGGCTTCCAATTCGTGCTGCAAATAATTGTCTGCACTGAACGCAAATCCTTTTGAACCTTTGCGCTTAGCATATAAACGAATAAGGTCGCGGGCTATATCTTTTATTTTTTTCTTTGCGCGATTTTTAAGAGTTGTCCACGCATTTCCACCCAAACGATGAAGCACAGGTGGCTCGCCATCCTTGCCGCTGTAGCGGGTTATCTTGTGGAGTGAGTGGATACTTATGCGCAGAAGATCGTTGTCTTTGTATAGAAGACGGATAACTTCCTGTTCGCGTCCGTTGATGGAAATTTTCTCAAGCCCTGCAAACTGCCCGATACCATGATCAATATGGCTGACGTAATCACCAGATTTAAGTGCGTAAAGCTCCTTTATTGTGAGTGCCTGCTTATCGGCTTTATGCGGTGAAACATTATAGCCATGAAAACGTTCAAAAATTTGATGATCGGTGTAGCATGCTGTTTTTGCATAAACATCGACAAAACCTTCATGTAGAGAGAGTGGGACGGCGATAATATTTATCTTTCTTTCTTTTGATAATTCTGAAAAAACTCTCTCAAGACGTTTTATCTGTTTTGGATTTTCCGAAGATATTAACGTAGTTACTCCGTTGTCAGCGTTTGAAAGGATATTTTCCACGAGCATATCAAACCGTTTATTAAAAAGTGGCTGAACGTTCATTGAGAAGTCTTGAGAAAAATGATGCTTGTAGAAAGCCATACTGCCAAGTTCTACTACCGTATAATTCTGAATTTGCTCCTTTATACAGTCATCGAAAGTTTCTATTGTCGCAGATAAGTTTTCCGTCCACAGAATACTGTAAGGTGAAAAATAATCCAAGAAAGGAACATAATCGTTTTCTTCTATACGTGTTTGCAATAATGGAAGTACTGACATTTCTTTCACTCTTTCTATTGAGCGTTGTGTGCCAACTTCAAAAGTTCTGATAGACGCAACTTTTTCGCCGTCCATCTCTACACGATACGGCAAATCGTTGGAGTATGAATAAATATCTATAATACCTCCGCGAAGAGCATATTCACCCGGCTCGGCAACAAAATCGACTGAACGAAATCCGTACTCATCAAAAAAATCAATAAGAAAATCTTGTGACAGTGCTTCGTTTGTGTGAATTTTGACAATGTTTTGGGCGAGTGCTCGAACTGCAAAGACTTTTTCTGCAAGTGCTTCAGGATACGTCACAACCCAAACTTGTGACATATCTTTTGCCTCGCATAGCTTGTTGAGGACTTCTGTGCGCTGCAAGACATTCGCGTTATCTATTTCTTCGGGGCGTTTGTAGGATGAGGGGAAAAAAAGAATTTCAGGTTCTTTTGGTGGTCTTGCGGGGTGTTCTTGTTCTGGGATTGACTTTACGGCTTGTTCTGGGGATTGATTTGAGGGTTGATTTGAGGGTTGATTTGAGAGCTGTTTTTGGGGCTGTTTCGGGGTCTGTCCGAAAATTTTCGAGAGATCATTATGAAAATACGCTGCCTGCTCTTTATTTTGCAAAATAAACAAGTGAGTATTTGCTGCCTGTTTTGCCAAACTGCCACAGACAAGCGATTTTCCAGAGCCGACAAGCCCTTTAAGACCGATTTTTCTCGCGGACGTTCCGCTCTGCAAAAGCACTTTCAGAACGCTATCAACACGTTCATCATTTTTGTATATGTTGGGAAGAAGCAAGGTATCCATTTATATGACAATAAAAAAAGGTCTGTTTCGACAAACAGACCTCTCTTTTTTGTGGTTGCGCTGGGATTCGAACCCAGGACCCCATCCTTAAAAGGGATGTGCTCTACCGGCTGAGCTACGCGACCGTCCTTAAACAAGGGTTGCAAAGGTACAAAAAAAAATAAAAAATACAAACTTTTCACACCCTTACTTCATCATTTCTCTGTACATTGTGAGCGTTACCACTTAAAAGCAGTTCAATCCACCCGCCCTCTACATCACGAGCGTAATATCCCTGCCACATATCATCCCTGCCGCATACGCTCCCTGTACATTGCGGGTGTCATATTAAATTTTCTTTTAAAGGCAGTTGAAAAATGTGAATGATGTTCATACCCTACCATACTCGCTATTTCTTGAATTGTCTTATCGGTTTCCAAAAGATATTTACATGCCAAATCCATACGATAATCGAAAAGATATCCGAAAACAGTCGTCCCAAAAACCTTACGAAATCCGTTTTTAATTTTGCACTCATTTGTTCCGACCATAAGTGCCAATCTATGCAGAGATGGAGGATTTAGAAATTCTTTTTCTATAATACTCTTTGCATTCAATAGCAAATCCTTATCCTGCGGCTTGTAGCAATTACACGAAACGCAATCTTTCTGTTTATCCTGACATAAAAATAGCGCGATAATCTCTCTTATCTTCGCGTCAATATATATTGCAGCAGCACTCCCTAACGACTCATGCTGCATCAAATCGTTAAGAGCTTTACCTATACGTGGACAAAAATAAATATTATCTTTTGCCCCTTTTGAGAACTGTTTGCACGCATATTGATCTAAAATTTCAGATAATTTTTGTGAACCCGTTTGCGCTATTTGCTCCAAATAAGAAGGAGTGAGCATAATTTCAAGCATTCTAAAAGTCTTACCTTTTTCAAAACTCAAACACCTTTCATTATCATCAGAGGCGAAAAGATTTGCCTGACCCGCTTCCCACTCACAATTTTCGCAAGTCATTCGACCTTGCAACACGGCACGAAACCATAAGAAATCATTCTTTGGGATATCTAGATACACATCAGTATTTTCTTTTGCACGCAACTTAAACTCGTTGATAGCATACTGTTCCGAACGAATAATTTTAGACGAACTATTTATATATTTATTTTCTACAATAAAATTTTTAGTTTCATTATTCCCGCAAAACGATATATCAGGAATTTCTATCCTAACTTCTTTATTACACGGATCAATTAATCTTGCAGTCATAACGACAAAGATACGACAAAAAATTATTCACTCGTATATCTCTGCATTTACGTGATTACTAAAATACCGTGTGATATTACGAACATTACTGCTATCTCTGTTCTAAATTTAGAATGGCATCTCAATTTTACGTTCTACATTAAATTTGGGCGTTCCCCCGCCTCTCGCAGGCTCGTAATTCCACTAATATAGTGATTATATTATGTGTATTTTCGATATTTACCTTTTTTGGTTTTTCTGGGATAATGTCTTCTGTTTTTTCTAACAGGCAAGAGCTGTTTACTTATCTGTATTAGCAG
>JAISPZ010000052.1 GCA_031274555.1 Bacteroidales bacterium
CAGTTTCCTCTTTTTCCGGCTTTTGCCAGAATTTTGCAAATGTCTTTCTCATATTTTTCTAAATTAAAAATTCCGAAAGGCAAAAGTATATAAGAAAATTATTGGAAATAAACAAGTTATCCGTATGGGACAACACGGGACAATCATTCACAAGCCGGGACAATTTTCACTCCAAGCAGGTGTTATAATAAGAGGGGTATCTATGCCTTGGCGGACACTTTTGCTATGTCCTTGCGGATAATGGCAATGGCTTTTTCAAGACCGATTTCGTTGTAAAAATCAAGAATGGATTCCAGATGCTCTGCGAGAGTAAGGTTGTCAATGCGGCTTCGATTCAATCGTGGATTGGCGTGCAGTTTCGCATCTGACGGTGCAATATTGTTTCCAATGAATTGATTCCAAACGGTTAATCGTTCATCGGGCGTATAAGCCTGCAACAATTCGGATTTTAAGAGATAGCCGAAAATCCGGTCGCCCAATTGCTTCTTGCCTTGAATAGCGTAGCATTTCAGAATTTTTTCTCTGTGGCATACTTTCAAAGCGGTCGAATCAATGAAACTGATTCCGGTACATGTACCCATTCGACAAGTCTTGAGGAATAGAACCAACAGAAGGGCAACTTGTTGTTGAAGTTCCACAAACCGGTTATAGGAAACCAAGTACGGGAACTCCTGCTCCATGTGTTTACAGACATAAAACAGGTAGAAATGTTTTAAGTTCCTCATCCCACTTAGATGAAATGCTATTAATATTGTCATGACTTCGCTATTAGAAAGCCTGTTAGGCTTATTTCTTTGTCTTTTACCTATATCTGCTTTCAAAAGGTGTTTTTTGAAGGTAAATTCAAATTCCTTTGAAAATTCATCGCTTAAATAGAAAATTTCCGTAACTTCGTCAACTGTTAGCATGGGAGAATAATTTAGTTAATACTCTATTTTTCAATACTATAAAGATAACTATTTATTCTCTCTTTTGCTAACTTTTATACATGTTTCTTATATCGAACTCACGTTAATTAGGATATAATGAAAAACGAGAATGAGATAAATACTGGCAGTGTTTTGTTTTTTGATATGGATGGAACATTGATTGATACAAATTATGCAAACTTTCTTTCTTACAAGAAGGCTATTGAACTTGTTAAGAAGTCAGATTTTAATATCGCCTATGATTCCAGAGGACGATTTAACCGGAGTTTACTAAAAAAGACTATCCGAGATCTAACAGAAACGGAATTAGAAATGATTATCAGCGAGAAAGAAAAATACTACAATGACTTTCTGCCAGAAACTCATCTTAATAGCAAAATTGCAGATATTCTTTATAAATATTTCAAAACCAATAAAACCGTATTGGTCACAAATTGTCGTAAAGACAGGGCATTAGCTACATTGAACTATCATGGGCTATCTGAGATATTTAGTGATTTATTCTTTAGACAATTTGAGGGTAATACGAGATTCAATAAATTTCAGAATGCAATTTCCGCATTAGATATTTCGCCTAAATTGATAATAGCTTTTGAAAATGAAGAAATAGAAATAGCTGATGCTAAAGAAGCAGGAATTCAATATGTTAATCCTCAAATTTTATAGATATGGAAAATTTCATAATTCAACCGACATCACAAATAGTAGTTGATAATAAAACGAATCAAACTATGTCTGCACAGGTTCTAAGTCATAGAGTTACTGCATTTTATCATGCAGATTACCAAGGAGGAAGCAGCGAGCAAAGAGAAACAAGCGGAACCGTTGAAAATGTTATTTGCACACTGAAAAACCAATTTCAAGATAAGACCCCGAATGTCTTGCAGGTTGCTTCCCAGCAATTAGCGAACATCCTATTACAAGATTTGCCTCAAATTCTTCGACGAGTTGGCAAAAATACTCTTACTGTTTGTGTTATTCCAAGGGCGAAAGTAAATTATAGTTCTAATCAGCGACTATTCAATACTACTGTTAGTAATGTCGTAAATAGATTAGCCTATTTCCATAATGGAACAAATTACATTATCCGTCACACAGATACAAGAACAACTCACATGAATAGAAGTGGATATGGTGGCGAAGGGGAAATGCCATACCCCGGAATCACAAAAGACACTTGTACTATCTCAGATGAAGTAAGAGGTAAAGATATTCTTTTAATAGATGATCTGTATACCAAGACTGTAAATATAGACGAAGATGCTATTCAGGCATTATTTGATAAGGGCGCAAATTCTGTTGTTTTTTATTCCGTAGGGAAAACAGTATCGAAATAGTAGAAATTTGCAAATAGATAAAATGAAAAAGAGATGAAATACACCCAAAATGCTATAAATATTTTAACTGCTAAATCCTATAAAGGAATTGGTAATGCGTGGATTGTAAAAAATTTAACAGGCAACGAGAGTGTTGATGCTATAGTTTCAAAGATTAGTAATAAAACTGGAATTACGATAGAAGATTTTGAATGTAAGAAAAAACACTTTGAAAAACTCATACAAAAATTTGAAGATTTTTGCGATGGATTAGTTGCTCTAGGAGATCCGAATTTTCCAAAATATCGCGGGAATGTAAAAGACAGTGAGCAACCTGTTTTTCTATATTATAAGGGAGATATCAATTTATTAAATATAGATAATAAAAATATAACAGTAATTGGATTATTGAACCCAGAAGGGGATATTGAAGAAAGGGAGCGAAAATTTGTTACTGAATTTGTAAAAAATGGGGCGACAATTGTTAGTGGATTAGCGTTTGGTTGCGACAGCATATCCCATAGACAAGCTTTAGATTCCAATGGAAAAACAGTAGCAATTTTGCCTAGTCCATTGAATAATATTTTGCCAGCTAGAAATAAAGGTTTAGCACACGAAATTGTGGTAGAAGGCGGACTTCTCATCACAGAATATGGCAATGATTTCAAATCCGCAATGGAATTAAGCAGTCGTTACAAAGAACGAGATCGCTTGCAAGCATTGTTTTGCGACACAATAATTTTGGCCGCAAGTTATGCACAAGATTCTGCTCAGTATTGGGACCATTTAAGTGGACAAAAACTTGATAGCGGGGCGCGCTTAGCAATGGGCTACGCAAAGGATTATAATATCCCTCGTGCAGTAATGTATGACCAAAATTCTGATGTTAACAACCCTATGTTTGATTTAAATAGACAACTGATAAAAGAGCAAGCAAACATCTCAATTATAAGTCAAGATAATCTGCTAGAAACCGTAAAAAAAATAATTGCTAAAAAGCCTGATGTAAAAAATAAAACTGGCTACCAAGCCCGTTTATTTGGATCCTAATAGGTTAATAATTATCTGTTTATATAAACAAAAGACATGTCTAAGCCTGAAACGTCAACAATAGGCTTCCATCTCTCGGAATTTATAATTCTGATATAGCGAGTACGAATATTTGCAATACAAAAAAGAATATAAATAAAAGCAATATGAGCAAAAAAGACAAAATAACTGTACAGGGAAAGGAAATAACCGTTATTTCGGAGAAAAATAACGATTATATTTGCCTTACCGATATGGTAAAGGGTCAAGAGGGTGAAGACCATATCCGCAACTGGATGCGCAACCGCAATACCCTTGAGTTTCTCGGTGCCTGGGAGATGTTGCACAACCCCGCCTTTAAAGGTGTCGAATTCGACACCTTTTTGCACGAGGCTGGGGCAAACCGTTTTAATATGACACCCCGCAAATGGATTGAAGCGACCGATGCTATCGGTATTATTTCCCAAGCAGGGCGAAACGGCGGAACTTATGCCCACAAAGATATTGCGTTTGAGTTTGGCTCGTGGCTCAGTCCAGTGTTTAAACTCTATTTGATTACAGAATATCAGCGGCTGAAAGAGGCAGAAAACAATCCGATGCTCAGCGAATGGAATGTAAAACGGGTGCTTAGCAAAGTGAATTATACGCTTCATACCGATGCCGTCCGTGATTTTATCATTCCCAAAATTGATGTTGAACGTGAGAAAGCATACGCCTACGCGGATGAAGCCGATATGCTGAACCTCGCTCTGTGGGCTTGCACAGCAAAGCAATGGCGGGAAGCAAATCCCGACTATGCAAAGAAAGGTTTGAATATACGCGATACGGCAAGTATCAACGAACTGGTCGTTTTGGCAAATCTCGAATCGTTTAACGCAGAACTCCTGAAACGTGATATGGACAAATCTACCCGATACGCCTGTCTGCACGAAATGGCAGAACGGCAACTGACACGCCTCAATGCCATAGATGCAGAAAAAGGGTTTCGAAAATTAGAGGCGAAAAAATAAAGATGTTAAACCTTTCTTCATCCGAACACAAAGATATGTTCCAAGAATGAAGCGTCAAGGCTGAAATGAATTTTATCAGAAATCTTCCTTTCTCGTACCTCGAAAGAGTATTTCCGATAAAAGCCTTGCCTTATTCATTCTTTCCACAAGAGAGGTGTTTATCGGAAAAAGAAAGGGGAAAATATGTGTTGGTTTCAAAAATAATGCGTACTTTTGGCGTGAGTTGTTTGACTATATTGCACCGCAAAACGCTGAAATACGCACGGTTACTAACTCGTTACCTCTGGATCTCAAAAACTCCGCTAAAAGTTTATTCTTCAATCGGTTAAATCAAACCGATGAAAATCTACAATAAACTTTTCACCAAGTTTTATGCCGATTTGTGCGTATATGCTGAAAGTCTGGTTTCTAATATGGCGGTTGCGGAAGATATGGTTCAGGATGTGTTTGTGAATATCTGGATAAAAAGAGCTGAACTTCATTTGGACAATAATTTGTTACCTTATTTATACCGCGCAGTCCGTAATGCAAGCATACAGTACTTGCGACATCAACAAATTGCAGAACAATACAATGTGCAAGTATATGCAAAGCTTAGAGAAGCTGAACTGATCCCGTCGTCATGGATGTGTCTGGCGCACGACCTTATTGAGGAAAAAGAAATTCAAGCGTTGTATGAAACAGCCATCCATGCACTTCCTGAAAAGACGAGAGATATCTTTCTGTTAAGCAGAAAACAAGGAATGAAAAATTCTGAGATTGCCAAGCACGTCAACTTATCTATAAAATCCGTAGAATACCATATTTCATCTGCTTTAAAGACTTTTCGTATTGTATTTAAGGACTACTTGTGGATATTGATTTTGATGAATGTTCACTATTTTACTTAAAATCAAGTATCTAACCGGCGGATAGCCGGATTTGCACCTGATGATAGACAATCGTAAAAAAATAAAAATGCCCTCAAAACGGCGGCTCTATTTCGTCGTTTTTATGCTAATGATCGTTAAATTTTTGACTTTATGTCAGATAAATCACCGTTTTGCTATCTTTAACATTTTCAAAATGGCCATAAAAAAGGCCGAAAAAAGTCGTTTTATATAATATTATGCCTGTTTTGAGGGGTCATTTACATTCTTTCACTAAAAACATAAGCGTCTTTTCCGGAAATGATGCTGGTCATTTTCCCAAAATAGTGCCGTGTTTCCCCAAAATCATAAGCATCATTTTCAAAAGTGATGCCGAAAAATTGCTGGGATCAGTTAATGTTGCGTAAGATTTCGTTAAATCAACATTTTTTACGCCCCGTTTTCGCTCTTTTTTTGCACCTAACGAAATTGACATATTGATGCTAATTTCAGTTAATTCGCAGATAAATGACAGAAAAATGAGCCTATTGAGGCCTATTAAAGTCTATAAATGCTTCAATCGCTAACAAAATGTATTTTCTAAACCATCAAATTCTATCATTTTTTCTGTCCAAGGAGAGATTCCGGGGCAAAAAAGGGGTGTTTTTGAGGGGGTGTTTTTGACAATTTGTCAAAACACGCGATTTACCTCCTGTTTTTGTCATTTTGTCATTTTGCATTAGTGTACCTCCGCAGAGGTACGGTTTCGATTATATTTATACCTTTGCAGAGGTACAAATACGGCAAGACAATGAAAAAGGATATTTTGAAACAGCTTATCATGGAAAGTATAGAGGGCAATTATGCTTTTCTTCACAAGCGGGAAAAAATACTTTAATATGGTCTTGTACAAGGATTTAATCGACCGCTATCGCATCTCCAATCAATTCCTGGTGAAAGTCTTTCTGAAACATTGCATGAAAAACCCGGCCACGCTTTTGAGTATGAGTAACGCAAATCCTACAAGGAGCAGCAGGTGAATCCTAAAAAGATATACGTGATAGACAACGGTTTTTACTCGCTTCACCAATTCAATCCCGACAAAGGAAAGCAATACGAAAACGTTGTTTTCCTGCACCTTAGGCGTATGTATAACGATATCTATTACTTCAAAGCAAGCCAGGAAGTCGATTTCTGCATCGAAACGCCGCAGGGAATACTGCTTATCAATGTATCTTACGAACTATCCGGCAACTCCACCAGAGAACGCGAAATAAACGGCTTGACGGAAGCCATGCAAAGCCTGCAAACCCCTCATTCCCTGCTCATAACAAGGGACGCCGAAGAAATCATCCCGACGCCATCCGGACAAATCCACGTCATCCCTTTATATAAGTGGCTGTTGGATACTTTTTAGAAGAGACTTTTAATAGCTCAGTTACAAAAAAATAGCTTTCATGCCCTTTTGGGACGATTCTTTTGCGTAAATTCGCAGCATGAATTTTTTAGGGGAAATATAAACTGATAAACTGATATGTATAGGACTAAAACGTGTGGCGAATTGCGTGTTGAGAATATAGAACAGACGGTGACCTTAGCCGGATGGGTACAAAAAGTGCGTAAAATGGGAGGAATGACCTTTGTCGATCTTCGCGACCGATACGGGATTACCCAATTGGTTTTCAACCAGGATACGAATACGGAACTCTGTGAGAAAGCCAATAAGCTGGGGCGTGAATTTGTAATCCGGGTGACAGGAGTCGTGAAAGAGCGCTCGAATAAGAATGCAAACATGCCGACAGGGGAGATCGAAATCATCGCTTCGGATCTACATATATTAAATCCGGCGGCTACGCCTCCCTTTACAATTGAAGACGATACGGACGGGGGGGACGATCTACGCATGAAGTATCGCTACCTTGATTTGCGCAGAAACAGCGTTCGCGCCAACCTGGAGCTTCGCCATAAGATGACCATCGAGATACGGAGCTACCTTGACCAACAGGGGTTTATCGAGGTGGAGACGCCTGTGCTGATCAGCTCCACACCGGAGGGGGCGCGCGATTTTGTGGTGCCCTCACGTATGAACCCGGGGCAATTCTACGCCCTACCCCAGTCGCCTCAAACGTTTAAACAATTGTTGATGGTATCCGGTTTCGATCGTTATTTCCAGATTGTGAA
>JAISPZ010000053.1 GCA_031274555.1 Bacteroidales bacterium
TTCAACTGCTACTCAAAATCTGTTCAAAAAACAACACGACTAACTACTGACCAAAAAAGACCTGCAAATGTATAACATTCGTTTTGATTTTATTAAAATTTACTAAAATAGGTCGTTAATAGGTGTTAAGCAATCATAAAAACCTTGCGAAGGTACGCAAAAAAATCAAAAATTTCCTATATTAATTTTACAAGCAGGGGAAACGCATTTATGATTTCCGCTAAAATACAACAAAAAATATCCATAAGACACTAATGAATAAGTAAATATATATAATTTATTGTGAATAACTATTATGCTGAATAAAAATGAGAAAAATAGCGCAAAAATTGGAAAAAATTAAAAAAACAGGAACTTTTTAGGCTCGAAATCATCAGTGCTGACAAGCGATAGGGCTATTTAAATGCGTTTGCCCCGGGGGGAACGCCCAAATTTAATTTAGAGTTGATGATGTTGAATTAAAAATTTCCGCCACCACAGCTCTACATTCTACGTTTTATATTTGTTGGTTGGGGAAAAAATTTGTATCTTCGTGCTTCTTTTTTATCAACCAAACAACCATGAGAAACCGAAAAACATTGACTATGCTGCTTTTAGTTGCAGCGACCCTGCCTTGTGCGCAATTTATGAATGCGCAAACATTTGTACCTACCACTCCGTCCAATAAAAATGTATTATTGGAAGAATACACCGGGATTTACTGTTCCTACTGTCCTGATGGACACAGAATGGTGAATGATCTTTCTAAAGAGAACAAGGGACGATTTTATCAAATAAACATTCATGAGGGAAACTTCGCCATCCCCCAAAAAGCGGAAGATCCTGACTACAGAACGCCTTTCGGCTATGCGATAGTAGCAGACGCAAATGTTCAGGCTTTTCCTATGGGTGCGGTTAATCGGCGACAGTTTCCGGGCGAATCGAGCATTGCTTTGAACAGAACGGACTGGGCGGAACATACTGCAACCGTGCTGTCAGAAGTTTCGTATGTGAATGTTGCAGCCAAATCTTCTATTGATTTTGTATCAAGAACTTTGACCGTTGATGTGGAAGTTTACTACACAGCCAACGCACCTGTCACACAGAATAATATCAACGTGGCACTCACCCAGAATAATATAATCGGTCCGCAACTTGGTATGAGCCTGAACCCTGAACAGATATACAAAGATTCGATTTACATACACGCTCACATGTTGCGCTATATGCTTACAGGTAATTTTGGGGATGACACTACTATAAAATCGACTGTTTCGGGCAGTTTCTCTAAGGCGCAATACACATATACTCTACCTGAACATATTAATGACATTCCTTTGGTATTGGATGATTTGGAAGTAATCGTTTTTGTTGCCGAAGGTCGCAGAAATATTGCTAATGTAGCCAAATCTTCCATGATTTACCTCAACGTAGATCCTGTTATCGGGAATATTACGGAAGTTGAAACGAATAATTGCGATGCGAGCCTCGCATTAGAACTAAAAAACTATTGGTACAACAAGGATATTACTTCGATAAATTTTGAGTACGAAGTGTATGGACAGACTTATACATATCGCTGGGCTAACAGAACGATTACTGCCAATACCATTGACAGTATTATGCTGCCTGCAATAAATTTGCTTATTGACTCTAATACATCCGTAAAGATTTCAATTACTGACATTAACGATGAACCAATATCCATCACAAAAGAGTTGTTGCTCGAAAAGAAAAAATATCTTGCCTTGGGTGGCACAAAAATTAAAATTGTTACGGACAAACGTGGCGATGAAATTACTTGGAAGATGTTTGACGAAGACGAGCAGATGATCGCCAATGGAGGTCCTTTTGCGAAAATGGCTTATAATGGGATAACTCCTCATACAATTGCTCTTCCATTTAATAACAAAGGATGTTATGCTGTGAAAGTTTTGGACAGCGAGGGTGACGGCATCAATCATGGACTTGGATTGGGTTATATCGATGTTCTTGATATGGAAGGAAATATTATCGTTCACCATAACGGAAAATTTAAGAATGAAACAGGTTTTTATCTTTATTATGACGGTCCTCCCGCGGGGATAGAAAAAGACCGTGCTCTGTCTTCCGCTTTTCGCATATATCCTAATCCTGTAAAGGATATATTGTATCTTGACGGCAACCGGGATGTTTTGGCTAAGGAACTGTCTGTAAAAATTTTTGACACGAAAGGACAAAAAGTAAACTTCAAGCGCAGTGGGAATGGTTTTGATGTGTCTGACTTGAAACAAGGAGTGTATTTTTTGCGGGCAGGTGAAACGACTCTTAAATTTGTGAAACTATAAACCAATAATCTTTAATACCAATTTTTATGAAAAAATTTTCTTTTACCATTCTCTCAGCACTGCTATTATTCACAGCATCTGCAAATTCTCCTGTCAATTACACACGAGGAAATGACCCCTTAACCAACAATGTCGCACCTAAAAGGCTAAAACCTGCGGCACAAACGAAGTCCATGACTTGGACACCAATAATCCTGCCTTTCTGTGAAGCTATCACCATAGATACAAACAATGGGCAGGTAAACGGCTTTTTCCTCGAAAGAGGTTTTACTTTCACTGTACAAGAGCCTCAAGCCGTAGTGTTTCTTAATCCGAGCGGAGGAGGCTGGTTTTATGTCTATACTGATAAAATCGCAGACACATTGATACTTCTTTCATCCGGTACTTCAAGTTTTATTAATGCAGAGCCGGGAGAAACCTATCATGTCTTGATTGATGACGGTGGTAACTTTGTTATTGATGAAACCTTTACCACAATGACGGTGAATATTTTTGCCGACAACAATTTTGCTGCTCATAAAAATTATGATACATTAGATTACTCTGCTGTATTAGACGAACAACATCCTGTTGAAGGGATTTTTTCCGACACAGTGCTCTTTGATATTATCAATGGTGGACCGGATCCGAGTACAAGCACATCTCAGGCTGTTTATATTTCAGACTACAACGCATCCTCTTTTACCGCAGAAGCAGACCACCTGTACCTGATTACTACTACGTATGCTTCTGATTTTCCTGAAAATGTTCTTGCAGGAATTTTCCTTTTTACAGGGGGTAACTTTTCGCACACAATTGCAGATGACCTTAAATACTCCGCCTTTGCACTGAACGAGGGTGAATCCGACACTTTTTCAATGGATCACGTTGTTTTTACCAAAGTAACGGCAACCTATCGTGTAATGCCCTTTGCATATATGGGTGGCGTGTATTACCGTGTTTCTATAAAAGATCTTGGCATTCCTCTTACAGTACCTGAACTTTTAAATAATGCAACAGAACTCACTGTTGCTAATATACCTTACTCTGAAAGTGGGGACTTTACAACATTGCCAATTGTTACATCCGGAGATGGTTCGTTGCTTGGAAACAGTATGATGCCTAATTATCACTATCATGCGACGGCTCGCAAGATGCACTTGAACGAAGGAGATGTTATTTATATATCTTTTGAACATTCGGCGATGCTCGCAGGTTATATCTATCTATATGAAAAAGAAAATGATGCCACATATTTGAAGATAGGCGAGATGGGCTGCAATGACACAACGTTCGAGAACCCCAGTATTGTTTATACTTCCGACAGGGAAAAAGATTTGTATATTGTTGGAACTGCGGCATACTATTATCCTTTAGGTTATGGCGATGACGGTGATTACACATTTGTAATAGATACTACGATACCGTTAAGCATTTCTAATCTTGCCAAAAGAGAAACTCTTCGCATTGCTCCAAATCCCGTGCAGGATAAATTAAATATTGCGGGTCTTAGCGGTAACGAAAATATTTCTGTTTTGGATATTTCGGGGCGTATGGTGATGTCTTGCAAGGGCACGACAACTATTGATGTTTCGAGTCTCAAATCGGGTATTTATGTGTTGCGTGCTTCGGGAGTTTCGGGCGTTAGTACGGCTAAGTTTATCAAAAAATAAACCTGTTTTACGACCCTTACTACTGAGGCTTGTACCTTGATTGGTATCATTTATTACGGCTCACGTTTTTACATTTGTCGGCTTTCGAGCTGCAACAAGTAAAAAGGTGAGCCGTAATTCGTACCAACCCTGCATTTTGACAAGTCAATCGTTTCGATTTTCACATCGCTTCCGTGATAAACTTTCATCTCAAACCTCCATTTCTGCGACAAACGGCAAACATTTCGCGTTCTACCCAAAATGGATTTTGAATATGCAGTGCCCACCAATGCTCGCATAAATAATCGAAACCGCCGTATTGACGCAGGTAGAGATATGCATCGCGCCTGTTCATCTTGTACGCTTTGGCAAACTGAGCAATCATAAAGGTAATAAACCGAATTTTGTTATGCGTTTCCTCGTTCATAATGTATGATTTTCTTTTGCAAAAATACAATTTATTTTCCGAAACCGCCGAAGACGGTACTGTAAATCGTTAATCTTGTATTAAGTGTTAGAAAATTCGATGTATATACATGTATGAAAATGAGTGACGTGAGCTTTTAATGTCTTTCTGTTTAGTTATGTCCTTCGACTTATCTTTGTTTTTGGATTTCTACTTTTGGATTTCTCTAATGCAAAATTTGGGTTGAAAAAGCGCGTGAGCCGTAATTGATAATTGACAATTAACATCGTTTTTTAGTACCTTTGTAGATATGCGTGGACTTTTATTGATATTATCGACAGTGCTTTTGTTTTTTTTTATACAGGGGGGTGGTACGCCCGTGCAAACGCCTGAGACAGCACCTTCCGTTGCCCGAACTGATACATCAACAACTATTATTACCCCGACTTCGTCCAAACAAGATACATTTTCGCTGTCTAAACATCTACAATTTTTTACGCCTAACTACCGTCATCTCAACGAAAAATATATTCCTGCCGAAATAGCAGACTCCGTCTATAAAAAACGCCTTGACTCTCTTGGCAAGGGAATGGCTGTGCCTCTTGTATATAATCCGAAAGTAAAAAGTTATATTAGAGCATACACAAACGACAAGCGTAAACAACTAAATGTCATGCTGTCGCTTGCGCAATATTATTTTCCTGTTTTTGAAGAGATTTTTGTTCGCTTCGGCGTTCCACCTGAATTGAAATATTTGGCAATTATTGAGTCTGCACTAAACCCACGTGCAATGTCGCGCGTTGGGGCTACAGGTTTGTGGCAATTTATGTATCAGACGGGGCAGATGTATAATCTGAAAGTAAATCCTTTTGTGGATGAACGTCTTGACCCTGTAAAGGCAACTGAAGCAGCTGCGCGTTACCTTAGCGATTTGTATCGCAGCTTTGGCGACTGGACTCTTGTTCTTGCTGCCTATAATTGTGGTCCGGGCAATGTGAACAAGGCGATTAGAAAAGCAGGGGGTAAGACTGACTTTTGGAAAATTTATCATTTTCTGCCCGCTGAAACAAGAAATTATGTGCCAGCGTATATCGGTGCGACTTATGCTATGAACTACTATGCAGAACACGATATTCCTGCGCCGTCAAACGATTTTCCAATGCTCACAGACACTGTTATTGTCAGTAAAGATGTGGACTTTAACACTATTGCAAGTACGCTCGACTTACCGCTGCAAACATTGCGCGACCTTAATCCGCAATATAAACAGGACGTTGTTCTCGGCGGTACTCAACATTATAGCTTACGACTTCCTGTATATATCATTCCGCATTATTTGGAAATGCAGGACACAATCGCACAGCAGTTTGAAATTATCAATCGCGAAATAACACTGACATACCGCATTAAACAACATGAAACGCTGTCGGGGATTGCGGCTCGTTTTGATGTTACAGTTAAGGATTTGATGACATGGAATAAACTCAAATCTACTACAATTTATCCTAATCAGACGTTGCAGATACACACAACACAGAAAGCTCTCGAAACGATAAGGTCAAGACCAAAGACGGCGCAGGCTATTGCAACTGCAATGCCGACAGCAGGTAACGTAACTCTACTATCCTCTACCACTACCAAGTCCAAGCCGACATCTTCGAGGAAAGACGTTGCTTCCCACGCTGTTTCGGCGGTGACGGTTGCGGCAGATGAACTTTCTGCGGGTTCGGCAGCAAGCGCGGCAACACCGCAGAAGCCTGCGGACAAGCAGACGGTAGGGCAGGCGCAGCCGAACGCAGCAGCAAGACCCGCAACGTCACAAACGCAAAGACCCGCCACCACGCAGACGGCAGGGCAGGCGCAGCCGAACGCGGCAAGACCCGCAACGTCACAAACGCAAAGACCTGCCACCACGCAGACGGCGGGGCAGGCGCAGCCGAACGCAGCAAGACCCGCAACACCGCAAACACAAAGACCCGCCACAGCACAAACACAACCTGCCACAGCAAGACCCACAACGACTCAAACCCAAACCCCAGCCCCGCCCGCCCGCCTGCCGAAAGGAACGGTCGTTTCGTACAAAGTCCGCCGAGGCGACACCCTTTATGCTATCATGCGCCGTTATCCGGGTTCTAATCTAAAAGAAATTATCCGCCAAAATAACCTTGCCGCAAATGGCAATCTAATCATGATTGGGCAGGTACTTAAAATAACTATCAACTAACGGTACGTCCGCCCATGAAGCCGTACAAGAGTTTTCTTTTTCTTGTTTTAGTATTGATTGTCACACTTGTGACATTTGCTTTCTTAACACCTGAAGATTTTGAAAAATATATTTCTTCGTGGCAACTTCTTCCCGAAAATCCGATAAAAAAAGAACAGCAAAGAAAATCGTTACTCCTCGCCGAACTGAAAAAAAAGGATTCAGCTATCGCTGCAATAAACGCACAATATTCGTTAGACCCTAAAATTTTCAATCAACAAAATCTCTCAACCGTTCCATTAGAACCTTTTTTTTACGATACCTCTGATGGAAAAAATCCACTCATAAATTTCTACCAGGATTTATTACGCTTGCAACAAAACCCAATTCTGATGAGGATTTTGCATTACGGCGATTCACAGATAGAGAACGACCGCATAACATCTTCGTTCCGTTCTCTTATGCAAGAGGCTTTTGGTGGCAACGGACATGGAGTTTTACCCCTTTTTCAGAGTGACTATAAAGGGTATTTTGATATAAAAATTTCGAGTAACTGGAGTGTGATGTCAATGCGTTCCAATATGCGGCGCGGCAATTACGGACTGTGTAATTCATACCTCTATCCACCCGCGATAAATGCTATTATTACGCAAAAAAATGTGGACATGGGAACAGTCGCTATAAGTAGAATTTCCGCAGGCAAAGGACTTTTTCTTGAAGCACTTTTACACGAAGATGTGTGGGTTGAAAAAGATTTCCGTGTGACAGCTCAAAAAGGCACGACAACTCAAAATCTCACGCAATCCGTAAAGAGTGAAAATTCTTTCGGCTTACAACATATCGTTTGGAAATTACCGGACAGCATAACTGCGATAAACACTTCGATGTCGTTTCTTAAAAACAGAAATATTTACGCTTTAAGCATTAACGGTAAAACAGGAATTGTTGTCGATAATCTCGCTATACGTGGCTCTCTGGGCGATATATTCCTGAAAAACAATCGCCGTTTTTTGATGGATAATTATGCCCTTATGAACGTCCGACTTGTTGTATATGAATTTGGTATTAATGCCTTGCCGCAAGACGGAAGACCTGCAACAGAAAAAGACTTTGAGTTTTACGAAAAGATGTTGCAGCAGGAACTCGGCTACCTGCGAATTACCGCGCCTGACGTTCCAGTTATCGTTATCGGAATTTCCGACCGTTCATACAAAAATGGGCTGTCGTGGCGCACAAATCCGAGTGTCTATTACGTTCGCGAAATTCAACGTAAGGTTGCACTCGAAAACGGTTGTGTCTTCTGGGATTTGTTCAATGCTATGGGTGGGGAAAATTCCATGCAGGAGTGGGCTTCCGTCAAGTTGGGCGGAAAAGACTTTGTACATTTTACTGACAAAGGTGCTGAACTTGTCGGAAAGATGCTCTACAAAGCACTCATTGATGATTATAGAAAATTTGTGATAAAACAAAAGCAAAAAGAGATTTCGGCATTATGATAGCAGGTTTTACAGATATATCGTTTTGGATTTTCTTTGCAGTCGTGCTGTTGGGGATGTCGCTTTTTTATAATCGCCTGCCGATAAGAAACGGATTTTTATTTTTATGCAGTCTGTTTTTTTACTTTAAAGCAGGTGGATATTTCGTTGGACTTTTGCTGTTTTCGATTATCATAAATTATCTGATGGCGCAAATTACCGCTACGTCCAAACTCGCGCGGATATTTTGTGCGTCTTTCGCTATCATAATAAATCTGTTATTGCTTTTTTATTTCAAATATATCGACTTCTTAAATTCTCTTTGCAGCGATATTTTTGGCGCGACACTTGTTGCAGAACAGTTCTCTCCAACCCTGCTCGGACTTGCATTGCCTGTTGGTATTTCGTTTTACACTTTCACTGCAATAAGTTATATCGTTGATGTTTACAAACGCCGAACAGTGGCGGTGAAAAATTTTATTGACTTTGGATTTTATTTAAGTTTCTTTCCCACTGTTCTTGCAGGTCCTATATTGAGGGCAACAGATATTGTTCCGCAGCTGCGGAAATATTATCAGGTGACGAGCAGGGAATTTTCTATTGCTTTATTTTTCATCCTTGGGGGACTTGTAAAAAAAATTGTCGTTGCAGATTTTATCGCACTGCAATTCGTAAATCGAGTGTTTGAAAATCCCACTCTCTACACAGGTTTGGAAAATTGGATGGCGATGTATGGTTACGCTGTTCAGATATATTGCGACTTTTCAGGATATACTGATATTGCTATCGGACTTGCACTATTGCTTGGCTTCAAAATTCCACTGAACTTCAACAGTCCTTATAAAGCTGCATCGCTAACTGAATTTTGGCATCGCTGGCATATATCGCTCTCTACATGGATGCGCGACTATATTTATATTCCGCTTGGTGGCAATAAAAAAGGGTCTGCCCGAACGGTAATTAATGTTTTTGTGACGATGGTTATTGGCGGACTGTGGCATGGAGCGGCGTTAAAATTTGTGATTTGGGGTGCGATACATGGTGTCGCGTTGGTGGTGGAAAAAATCTTCCTGTGGACTAAAATTACTGCTGCGCCAAAGCGTATTATCGGTTTATTTTTTACGTTCCATATTGTTTGTTTTGCGTGGATATTTTTTCGGGCAGACAGCTTTGACAAGGCTCTTGTAATGATAGAACAGCTCTTTACTCCCACTGCCTCATCATTAGAGATTGCATGGCAGATAATAAAAAATTATGCGATTGTTTTTTCACTTATTGTGATAACTCTTGTGCTGCACCTGCTTCCATCCAAAGTAAAAAAAGGATACAGGGAAGTGTTTTACGATTTGCCTCTCATCATAAAGTTCTTCGCTGTTCTTGCGGTGCTCGCAATAATTTATTTCTTCAAGACAACCGACCTGCAACCATTCATCTACTTTCGGTTCTAATTGCGGTTTTGCAGCGGAAAGCCCGACCGCGCCGAGCTTGCGAGGCGCGGGAACGCCCAATTTTAAGGGATACTTGCTCAGATAAACAGCCATAAGCTAAGAGCCATCACAGCCATACCGACAACAAGTCCGTATATGGATAGATGATGTTCGCCGTACGCTCTCGCAGAGGGAAGTAGTTCGTCAAGGGAAATAAATACCATAATGCCTGCCACAAACGCAAACAAAATTCCATATATCACGTCATTCATAAATGGTGATAATATCAGGTATCCTATTATTGCACCGACAGGCTCGGACAGTCCCGAAGCAAACGACCATAAAAAAGCCTTTTTCTTGTTTCCTGTCGCATAATAGATGGGGACAGAAACGGCTATCCCTTCGGGAATGTTGTGTATTGCAATAGCTACAACTATAGGAATAGCTATGGATGGTTCTTGCAGTGCTGATACGAATGTGGCGAGTCCTTCTGGAAAATTATGTATTCCTATTGCGAGTGCGGTAAAAAGCCCTGTCCTCATCAATTTCTTTTTGCCCTCTATATGTTCTATTGGCGCGAACTCCTGTACTTCATGAGGGTTTTTATCATTTGGTATAAGTTTATCTATCAGCCCTATAAGCAAAATGCCTCCAAAAAATCCTGCAATAGTAACGAGAGTGCCTGTCTTTTCTCCAAGTGAAATTGAGAGAGAGTGCCGTGCATCAGAAAAGAGCTCTACCATAGAAACATATATCATCACTCCTGCTGAAAATCCAAGACTTATTGATAAAAATTTTCTATTTGTAGTTTTTGACAGAAAGGCGATAAGACTGCCTATCCCTGTTGCCAAGCCTGCTATCAATGTCAGTAAAAGCGCGAAAACAACGTTGCCCATAATGCAAAGGTACGATTAAGTCGAATAATTTCTGGGCACATTTGCATTTTGAGGTGCTACTGCATTTTGAAGTGCTATGCGTAAGTTGCGAACACTGATGTCTTTTTTAGTTATTAACAGTTTGCAACACCTCAAATCGCAACTGTGCCGAGGATTTCGTATCGAAGCCCTCTCAGTTATTTTATCAGTGAATTCATCTCTCGGACTTTCGCCGCACTTTCCTGCATCTCTACTTTTTCATCGTCTGTCAGAGAGATGTCCACAATCCGCTCAACTCCACCACGACCAATCACTGCGGGCACACCAAGACAAACGTCTTCTAAGCCGTACTCCCCCTCAAGCGCAACACAAGACGGAATAATCTTCTTCTGGTCGCGAAGAATAGCCTCCGCCACCCACGACCCCGCCGCACCCGGAGCAAGCCACGCTGACGTACCAAGCAGACCTGTGAGAATTGTACCGCCTTTCTTCGTATTATCCACCGCCAAAGCAACTTCGTCAGCACTCAAAAACTCGCTGACAGGAATACCTTTGTAAGTGGCAAGACGGGCAAGAGGAATCATTGTTGCATCCCCATGACCACCGAGAACCATAGCCTCAACTTCACTGACATTCGCACCAAGCGCATTGCTCAAAAAATACTTGAAACGACTGCTGTCCAACATTCCACCCATACCAAAAACTCTCTGACGTGGCAGACCAAGTTCCTTATATGCAAGATACGTCATCGTATCCATAGGATTAGAAATAATCACTAAAACCGCGTTTGGCGAATGTTTTAACACATTATCCGCCACGCTGCGAACAATCCCCGAATTAACACTGACAAGATCCTCGCGGCTCATCCCGGGCTTGCGAGGTAGCCCAGAAGTAATCACAACAACATCCGAATTTTCCGTCTTAACATAATCATTCGTCGTTCCCGACACAACAGTATCAAACCCTATAAGTTGAGCTGTCTGCATAATATCCATAGCCTTGCCTTCCGCAACGCCTTCTTTAACATCAAGCAAAACAACACTGTTTGCCACTTCATTCAACGCAAGAACGTGCGCACAAGTTGCGCCTACATTTCCCGCTCCAATAACTGTAACTTTTGACATATCATTTTTATTTTTATAACGGCGATTAACTCCGTTCGTTCATCTTGCAAATTTAACAATTTTCGCTGCCATTTTTACAGGCGTAACAATGCCTCAAAATGCGACCGTGCTACGATAGCAGTTGCGAATTGGGCTACATATCAGGCGTAGCAAGCATAGCAAGCATATCAGGCGTGGCAAGCATATCAGACGTGGCAAGCATATCAGGCGCAGTAAGCATATCAACCCAATGCTACCTGCCACTGCCAGGCACTCAACATCATTTCGTCCAACGACCGTGTCGCTTTCCACCCCAATAGCCGTTCCGCCTTAGAGGGATCGCCCCAAATTTTTTCAATATCACCTGCACGACGAGGCGAAATTCTATAATTAAGTGCAACGCCCGACACTTTCTCAAAACTTTTTATCACTTCAAGTACGCTGTATCCTTGCCCTGTACCAATATTGAACGTATCAATAAATGAAGTCGCACTGCCCACCGAGTCGGGCACACCGAGTTCCGCCAATGTAGGCTCGTACTCTAATGCTGCAACGTGTGCTTCAGCAAGGTCACATACGTGGATATAATCGCGAATGGGTGTTCCGTCTGGCGTGTTGTAGTCATCACCAAACACGTTTAAAACAGGGCGTATTCCAGCTGCTGTTTGCGTGATGTATGGCACAAGATTGTTTGGAACACCAAGCGGAAGTTCGCCGATAATGGCTGACGGATGTGCTCCTATGGGATTGAAATAACGAAGCGACACGACCTTTAACGGTGGTGCAGGTGGTGCTTCTTCTGCGTGTTCCTGCGATTGGGGAAGCGATACAACCTTTAACGGTGTTACGCCCAAATGAGCCGCATAAACTGTGTCAGTCAAAATTTCCTCTGCAATCTTTTTCGTGTTCCCATAAGGGGATATTGCCCGCTTTCGCGGCGACTTTTCGGTGACAGGAAGTTCGTCAGGGTCGCCATAGACAGTACAGGACGAAGAATAGACAATTTTCTCGCAGCCTGTTTTCTTCATTCCGTCTAATATATTGAGCAACGAAACAATATTATTTCGATAATATTCGAGTGGCTTATACACCGATTCCCCCACAGCTTTAAGTGCTGCAAAATGTATTACAGCATCAAATTTTCCATACTTCTTAAAAAGGGCAAAAGTCGCGTTACTGTCGGTCAAATCAACTTCCTCAAAAGAAGGACGTACGCCTGTAATCTGCGTAATCCTATCAATCACTGCCAACTCCGAATTGGAGAGATTGTCCACAATAACAACTTCATACCTGCTTTCTTGCAATGCAACAACTGTGTGAGAGCCAATAAATCCTGCCCCACCTGTAACTAAAATTTTTTCCATTATACTATAAATTTATTTTCCTGAAAGTCCGCAGCTGAAAGCCCGTAGCTGAAAGCCCGCAGCTGAGAGTTCGCAGCTGAAAGTCCGTAGCTGAAAGCCCGCAGCTGAAGTCCGCAACCAAAAACCAACGACCGAAAACCATCGACTACACCGAAATTACAACTTTACTTTCGCAACAAGTCGCTCTCCACCGCCCAAAACAGTTGTTTCAAAAATACAGATATAAATTCCGTGCGGTAAACCATTGACAGAAAATGTTTTTTCCGACACACCGCTTGGCAGTACCGCGCGTGATGATAACGTTTTAACACGCTGTCCTAACATATTTACAAGATATAATCTTCCACTCGCGCCACCTGTGCCACTAACACCACTAACACCACTAACACCACTAACACCAGCACCCGAAGCAACACCAGCACCCGAAGCAACACCAACACCCGAAGCCCCCCCCACAGCAAACCGCAATCGCAACAGCCCCTCACCACTTCCAATTTGCACCATCGACCGAGAAGCCACGCCACCAACGCCATCCACACCACCCGCGTCCCCCACCCCAACAACATTTTCTATCCCTGTCCCAAGTAGAATTTCAGTCCCTATCGGCAAAAGAATATCATCCACCCAAACCTTGTCCTGAAGCGTTTTATAAGAACCGTCCTTATGATAATTCCACGCAAAAGTATGCTCCCCTTTCGACACAGGGTAAGCAAATCGAGTCCACGAAATATCACCACCCCAATAAGCAATTATTTTTCCATCTATCAAAAACTCCAAATAATCACCATAAAATGAGCCAATTTCACTTGATGTCTTATAATAAAACGCAATGCTGTCATCTATCAAAACATTTGAAGTAAAAGACATTTGCGACACCTCATTATCCCTTATATTCGCACTTACAGCACTAAACTTTCCCGTATAAAAACTCACAGTATCAATCAACCACGAAGTAGTCCATGGAATAAGAGAAAAATCCCCACTCTCAAACGTTTCATACTCTTTTGAAACGTGCGAAAACAGCGTATCCTGCTGCAATCTTCCCATAGAAGAAAAATTAAATATCATATCAAAAACACTCCATTTCCGCATTTGACCGCTCGTGCTGAAAGGCACTGCAAACGAATATTCCCCATCAGCAGCGACAGTACCCACATTAAAGGAAGAAGTGTCAAACAGCACATACCCATTACTGCTTGTCACATTGAGTGTCGTATTTTCAGAAACAGCAGCCCCCACATTCTTTATCGTAAACAATCCCCGCCCTCTGTCGCCCGTTTCCACTACAGGAATTAACTTTTGAACAAACATAATATTCGGTGCTGTTGCCAAATAGTTCAATCTAAAATTTTGACTCCTATCGACACTGTCATTCAATATAACTATCAACTCGAATGGAAGTACCTTTTTATCTCTCACATTCTTATCAACCTTAAACCTGAAAATATTTTCAGCCACAACGACAGTGTCGCCATTGGTATTGTACATTTCCGTACTGTCAGAAACAATCACATCACTTCCATTGTAACGCAATTTTAACGACATCCTGTTCATCGGAATCGCACTGTTTGCATTGCGTAATCGTAGCGAAAAAGTATATTCTTTTCCATATTGACAATTGTTCGTCACCACATTCCCGCTATCTTTAAGCACAATATTTTCTATCTCCACAAACGCAGTGTTAGGCATATAAAACTCCACAGTGTCTATCATCTGTGAATAAAACTGCTTTGTAAAACACAATATAGATTTTCCGACAGTAACCCCTTGTAACGGCAGATACAAAACACCATTGCTATCCGCCACCGCGACACTCAAAAGAGTATCACTGCGCGATAATGCGACACGCGTATATGGCTCTGTCGCTATCTGCATAAACGAAGACGCAACGGAAACATTTTTTTCAAACGCTGCCGATATTCCAAGAGGACGTTTTCTAAAAGGCATAAATGACGGGTCGCCGAGAACATGATATACTTCCCAATAATACTGCGCCATCAACGGAGTTACAGTACCCGCTTCAACCGCCATATTTCCTGCAAACATCATATCAAAAATATTTTGCGCCTGCTCGCCAAACGGCTCACCGTGCGTATGAAAATATTTATCAAAAGCAGACCGTCCTGTATTTTCGTAAGTATATGTTACCTGTGATGAAATATCTGACACCGCACCTACCGACCAATAAAAATCTTCATCAAAATATGTTTCGGAAGTCGCACCTATAAAGGCAGACGCGCCACCATTAGCATTTTTCATCAACGCCTCGCCAAAGCAATCGGAACTCCCATTAAACGTCCCCGCAAGGCAGCAATTACCGACAACAAGCGGATACTTACCACTATTGCTAAGCGATCTCGCAACAGAAACATTGAAACCTGTTGGGGAAACAAAACTTGTTGTCGAGCCATGCCCGGTGTAAAGTACCATAGACACGCCTCTGTTAATCACATTCCTTATTTCACTCAACTTATTACTAGAGTTTGGATGAAGATAAGACGTAACATAAATTCCGCTGTCAGTGCTAAAATATTGTGTCGTTTCGTACTTAACCTGATTGTTAAGGTGAGAAGCACCGTAATCACTGTCTATGCCCGCATAAACAACTGCCGAATCAAGAAACGCTCCATCCTCAACCTGCAATGTCTGCATAACAATTGTTTTATTTATCTGCGCTTCCAATTCTTCCACCGTATTTGCAGAAAAACGACCGTATGCAATATCGGGCAAATAGTCACCCTCAGTTACTGCGGCATAGTAAAGATCCGTAGAGTGAGTTCCGTTAAGCGGATGAGTCGCAGAATTTGTACCTGTGGGAACAATATTTACATCCCCGACAAAAAGAAGATATTCCGGCGCAGGGCTTATTTCGTTCGCATTATTGTAAAGTTGCCTTATATAATTTTTGATAGAAGCTGACGTCTTGCCGACCGCCACATCCGCCGTAAACGCAACTTTAACATTAAAACCCTGCCTGATTTTTAATCTCACAAACGGCTCAAGCGTTTTGGCAAACATCGTGTCAGTAATTATAAGATAAAGCGGCGACAGCTGCATTTCCACAGACAGCGCAGCCTTTGTCTGACGGCTTTCAAGCACATACTCTATCCTGTCGTACACCCTGACCGTTTTCTTCACAGGATTATACTGCACCGGATGAACAGTAACTTTCGCATATCGCTTATCACGAACATTGCCAAGCATTTCAACCGTAACAAGCTCCTCGCTGCCAAAACTATTTTCCATGTAAGCCTGCTTTGAATAATTAAACACGCGCCTACCTGTAAAACTTTTACTCACAGGCTTTTGCAAAGGAAAAACAGGATATTCCAACTTCATTTTTGAAAATTTCGCAGACACAACACTCGCCGTCAAAACCGTACCATCAGGAACTTCCACAATTTCAGTAACAACAGGCAACATCGGACTACCAAAATCTTCCGCAAAAGGCGCACTGCGCACACCATTCAGCCCAATAACAGAAAACGTCCCCACCGTATCAACCGTACGCGTAGAAACAGAAAAAGAAGGAACAACAAACATCTTGGCATTCACCTCAAAAAACAAAAAAACAGCACAAATAAAAAAATATCTTCTCATAAAATCAAGCCGAGCGTGATTTGCAGTCGGCAAAAGCGAAGTTACAAAAATAAGTTGTAACGCCGTCCTTTCATCAAGCGACAGACATTTAATGTGGGCGCGCCCTTTTATTTGCCCACCACCATCAACTTCCTGTAACACCCCTGTCCGACAAGGGCAAATAAAAGGTCGGGCTGTCGCTCATATCTTTTGCCTGCCCGCAAAAACAAACGCCCCACCGTAAAATCCCCCGACAGAACCCAAGCGACCCGCTACCACCAAGCCCACCGCAGGCAAAAGGATATCCGCTCCATCCCTCGCGCAACCCACCGCCCTACCCCACTACCAACGTCAGGTCGCGAATTACGAGCTGCGGGTTCAAGCACCTGACTTCGTCACCTCTACTCCAAAACATAGAATATTTAACACAAAGGGCTCCCGAAAAAGAAAAATGAAGAAATCTGATGTAAAAGCTATGCTAATAAGCAACGGTAAGTATATCCGAAAAGTTAGACAGCAGGCTCTTTGTTGTCCTGCAAAACTTTTTCTACAAAATCTATTGGAAAATCTAAAAGGTCAGCAATTTGTACTGGGGAAAAATCTTTGCGGTGTAGTTTTAGAATACCTTTCGCCTCACCTTCTGCCTTGCCTTCTGCTTCACCTTTCTCTTTTGCCTCTCACCGAAATTTATAGAGAAAACACCTATGTATGATAAGTGGCTAAAAAAGAAAGATATATCAAAATATCACTTGCTTTATCTTTTCAACAATTTGAACAAAGGCATATTCCTTAACACGTCCACATTTTTTTAGGACATCCCTTTCCGTATATCCACCTATAAGTTGGCAGACAGCGTAACTTTGTTTTTGCAAGGAACGTGTAAGCATTTCGTTCTTAAGTTCAAACGTGTACTGAGGGTTGTAGTTTTTAGATGATAGCATTACCACGTAGAAAAAACCCTCATCTAACAGTAAGTCGTCATTAGATACAATAATTGCCAGATGTGGCTTAAAAATTCCATTGGGAAATAGATAATTGAGTTCGATAATGTCGCCTTGAGATACTTTCATCCGTTTATGATTTATTGATACTTTTCATTTTTTATGTAAGATGTCAATGATTTACAATTGTCTTTAGTAAGCCAGATGAGGTTTGCACATAGATATTTAACTTCGTGTGGCAATAGTTGTCACACTCGTTTCATCAGTCTAAATATTTTTCAATTTTGCTTGCCATCGCTTTGCGAGAGGACATAAAAAATGCTTCCTTTTCTTGCTCATAATCAGGATTTTTTTCTGTTGTAGGCATATCTTTTGTTTCAAGCACCCCTATTTTAATAAACAACTTTTCCTTTTCCTGAGGAGAAAGACGGTGTATCATATCTGCTATCTGCAAATAGTTCGGACAGACTTGTTGTATTTTCATACGCTCATAAATTGTTGTGAATAGGTTGTATGGAACTCGCCAATAAACATTTATTTACATGATTGTTGTTCGCGACTCGGCAATGTAAGCAAGCGTCCATTGCTCTCGCTGCTCCAACAATTGTCATATTCGCTTCATACTGCAAATTTACATGAAATTATCGAATTACGGGCACATTTGCAATTTGAGGTGCTATCGAATGTTGATAAACCTCAAAATTAAAATGTGCCCCTAACACGACAGATTTTTAAAAGTCCCTAAATATGTGTAATTTTGCCTCGCAAATTTAAAGCACTTTGAATATGGATACATTTCACGAATTTAAGGATAATGGTGCAAAACACCGTTATGAGCTTGCGGCAGACGGACATCTTGCTATTCTCGAATACCTGATTTCCGGTAATGATATTTATCTCACCCATACGGAAGTTCCGCCCGCTCTTGAAGGTAAGGGCATCGGCTCGGAATTGGTCGGACAGGCTCTCGAGGATATTAAGACAAAGGAAATGAAAATTGTTCCGCTTTGTCCGTTTGTGGCTGTTTATGTAAAACGTCATCCCGAATGGAATGAGTTTATTAGAGAAGGGTTTCGAATTGGGTAATGTAGAATTTAGAATTTAGAATTTAGAATTATGGCTAACGCACTTAGAATTTAGAATGTAGAATGTAGAATTTAGAATTATGGCTAACGCAATTAGAATGTAGAATTATGGCTAACGCACTTGCTGTCAATTGTGCCACAATACGCAGCGTGGCTATCAATTCGTGCTGCAGCTGCTGATACACAACAATTGACAATTAACAATTGACAATTAACAATTAAAAAAACAGCGTTTATTGCGCTGACTAAAATAATCACAATGGAACAAAGTAAAACTTACACAAACGGCGAAATCACCATCCTTTGGCAGCCAGCAAAATGTGTTCATTCGGGGATATGTGTTCAAACACTTCCACGTGTTTACAAGCCCGGCGACCGCCCCTGGGTACATATCGAAAATGCTACAACAGCCGAACTGAAAGAACAGGTTGAGAGCTGCCCAAGTGGTGCGCTTTCTTACACAAAGAATTAAACACGCAGAACGCCTACGCTCAAAGATGGAAAATATCAACATCATCGTTGCCATTAGTCAAAATGGAGTTATAGGTAATGGGGGCGACTTATTGTGGCATTTGTCGGACGACCTCAAACGGTTCAAACAAATTACTTCGGGTTGTACAGTCGTTATGGGAAGACGAACTTGGGAGTCGCTGCCCATAAAGCCACTGCCAGACAGAAGAAATATTGTGTTGAGCCGAACAGGGTTGGAAGCCAAAGGCGCGGAAGTTGTCCACTCCATAGATACGCTCAAATTCCATCCGTCCGAAAAGATTTTCATCATCGGTGGAGGGGAAATATACAGACAATTTCTTCCTTACGCTAAAACACTTTATATCACCCGCGTTTTCAAAGATTTTGACGGCGACACAATGTTTCCCGAAGTCAATCTTTCCGAATACAAAGAAACTGTTGAAAGTCCCGTCCTTTCTGACAACAAGAATGGTTTAACGTATCAATATTACCGCTATGATATTCATTCGCCGTCACATTCGCCGTCACAAGAGCCTCAAACCATAAAATCAATATTACCGCTATGACATTATATCCGCTTAAATTTAAGCCCCTGTTTTTCGACAAAATCTGGGGTGGACAAAAAATAAAAACCGAACTTAACCTTGACTTTGGCACGTTGCCCAATTGCGGTGAAGCGTGGATGCTTTGCGGTTTCGACCAAACCGATTCTGTCGTTGCCAATGGCGCATTAAAAGACAACACGCTTTCCGAACTCGTAGAAATTTATATGGGCGAACTTGTCGGCGAAAAAGTCTATCAAAAATTCGGTCTTCTTTTCCCTTTATTAGTAAAATGGATTGACGCTAACGACGACCTTTCCGTTCAGGTACATCCCGACGATGAACTTGCGCAGGAGATGTATGGCAATGTACTTGGAAAGACCGAAATGTGGTATATTCAGGACGCTGAAAAGGGTGCAAAACTTATTTGTGGATTAAAGGACGGTGTCAATAAAGACACATACATTGCAGGTGTTGCGGGCAGAACGCTTTCGCTTTTAAGGGAACATAACGTAAACAAAAACGATCTTTACTATATTCCTGCCGGAACTGTTCACGCATTGCAGAGTGGACTGCTACTCGCAGAAATTCAGGAAGCGTCTGACATCACTTTCAGGATTTATGATTGGGACCGCAGGGATGAACATGGACACGAGAGACAACTCCACAAAGAGGAAGCGTTAAAAGCGATAAAATTTGAGGGAACTGACGCAGGCTTGGTTCGCTATGCAAAGAAAGAGAACGTGGTGAACTCAATGCTTTATTCACCATTTTTTCAAACTAATTATCTTAACATCACAGAAACTTTTGAAAGAGATTTGTCCGACACAGACTCTTTCGTTATCTATCTATGTGGTGATGGAGCGGGTGTCCTGCACACTCCAAATGCCGAAGACGTTGCTATTAAAAAGGGCGAACTCGTACTTATCCCCGCCATTTGCGACGAGGTAAAAATCACCCCATCCCCCACCCTCACACTCCTCGAAACCTTTATGCAGCAGTAAGCCCACAAAAAAAATCCCAAAAATCCTTTCAATAAAAAGGCTACTGCCTCTAAACCTTTCTGACTTCGTTTCTGTGACCCTCGCGTTCAAAAATCAGATTTTCAATTATTGACATTCTTAATGTCGTTCACAACGTGGTATTGACAATGAAGGTTAGTTTTTTTGCGATAATTCTGATTTAAGCATTTCGTATATCTCCTGCCAATTCTTATTACCTATGAAATTATCACCTGAAGATAATTTTTGAAATGCAGTGGAGGAAAATAAAATATCCGATGCTGCATTTTCATCAACTTTGTTGTCAATCATTAACATTTTTATAATCGGAGTGCTGATATTTTTGACAGTAATACATTTTTCCTTATCTATTTTTTCTAATGTTAATAATGATTTCACAGTGCAAAAACAGATTTGGTGAGTCGGTTTATGATACTTCAACTCTTCTAAAAAAAATGATTTCGATATTTTACCCGCAAGATAATCAACTATACGATTTGCCACGTCGTCATCAGCAACAGCCCCCTCTACTATATCATAATTATGAGGTTGAGATAACGGCGAACGATTATATATAATGAAATCAAGCCACTCCTCATCGTAACCATTAAAATGTTTTACGTTACACAATCTTTCAGTAAAAGGACTATCATAGAATAAAAACTCTGTGATAACTCCAGAAGTGTGATATTTATTGCCCATCCGAGTTGCCCAAAACTTGGCTTGTTCCTTTAGCTTAGTAACATAAAACCCCTGTCCAAAATCCTTATTCGGCAGACATTTAGATAAGTCTATCTCATCTATTCTCATGTAACTTCCGTGATAAACTATCATTACCGCAATCCACCATTTTTATAACAAACTTCGTATAAATCATTCAAAGCATATAGCGGGTTGTCTGTGTGCAACGCCCACCAATTCTCTAACAGATAAGCAAAGCCACCATATTTTTTGAGATAAAAATATGCCACTTGAATATTCATTTTATACGCATCTGCGAATAATGGAACTATAAGAGAAACAAATGCAATTTTATCATCTGTATTCTTGTCAATACTTATTTGCTCTTCTCGCTTCATAACCGTACAAATTTACGTGAAAACTTTCAATTTATACACATTTTGCAGCGCAAATTACGAAACCGTTGAGCGGAAGCGAGTTATCCCAAGTATAAACAGATAGACTATCAAAAGAGACAGTACTATCAGCGCACCGCTTTGAGTTTGAAGATAGTCGGAACAGACACCCATTAACAGAGGGAAAATCGCCCCGCCAGCAATACCCATAATCATTAACCCCGACACCTCATTACTTCTGTCAGGAACGGACGACATTGCGTTAGAGAAAATAATCGGAAAAATATTGGAGTTACCAAAACCTATTAATGCAATACAAATATAAAGAGCTATAATGTTTGAAAAGCAGAACATCCCTCCTATTGCAAGAGCCATACAAATAACGCTTATAATAAAAAATTTAGAGGCGGAAAAACGCGACAGGATAAACGACCCCGAAAAACATCCAAGCAAACGGAAAAGGAAGTAAAGGCTTGTTGCAAATCCTGCGTCAGCAAGAGCCATTCCTGTATGTTCCATCAGAATTTTTGGAGCGGTAGCATTTATACCTACATCAATGCCCACGTGTGCCATAATCCCCAAAAAAAACAGCAAAACACTCCCCTTTCCCAAGAGGCGAAAACTATCTAAAAAAGATGATTTGCTTTCATAAGGGTCTTCCTTTATCTGACTTGAGCCAAGCCACAGAAACGCCAACAGCGTAAAGGCAGCGTAAATCGGAAGCATTAGCAACCAATTATCAAAATATTCAGCCATCCACTTGGCAATAAAAGGCGCACCAAAAGAAGCTATGGCTTTCACAAATTGCCCGAATGTGAGAGTGCTTGCAAATTTTTTTCCTGATACAATATTGGAAATAAGTGGGTTTAGAGATACCTGCATTAACGTATTACCTATACCGAGCAAGGCAAACGAAACAAGCATTGAGGTAAAATTATATCCGAACAACGGAACAACTAACGCCACAGCAGTGACTATTAAACTCAAAAGAACAGTCTTGCGCCGTCCGATTTTATTCATCAATAATCCTGTAGGGACAGATACGATAAAAAACCAAAAGAAAACCATAGACGGTAATAGATTGGCAATAGTATCGGACAATCCGAAGTCGGCTTTTACATAGTTGGAGGCAATGCCTACCATATCGACCGCTCCCATAGCAAAGAATGACAGCATTATTGGCAGTATAACATTTTTTCTCATTTTATTTATTTTTAAAAGTTTTCAATAACCGTGCTTAGAATTTAAAGAATTTAAAGAATTTGAGGCATTTGAGGCATTGCTCCCGATTGAGTACAGACGTATGCAGCCACATCCACCGCTAATTGATGAGCCTCTTGAATAGATTTGCCACGCAGCAGAGAAGCTACAAAAGCAGCCGTAAAAGCATCCCCTGCCCCTACCGTATCAACAACCTCAACTTTTGGCGTGTCAAGATATGATGTTTCGTCTGTTGTAAAGACATAACTCCCCTTGTCGCCCTTAGTTTCAATAACCATTTTAAGATTATACGTCTGCAACAAATTTCTACACACGTCTTGTTCCGAGAGCTTTGCGTAATCAAAAAGCAGAGCCACCGCTGCAACTTCGTCATCATTTATTTTTAGAATATTGCAACGCTGCAAAGAGTCGTGGACTATTTCCCTGTTGTAGAAATGCTGCCTCAAATTGATGTCAAAAATTTTTAGCGCATCTGACGGCACAGCTTCAAGAAAACGATGAATTGTAGCGCGGGAAATCTCGCTGCGTTGTGCCAATGAGCCGAAAGACACCACGCTGCAAGTGCGTGCCAGCTCCTCTGTTTTGGACGAAAACGGTATGTTGTCCCACGCCACGTTTTCGCAAATCTCGTACTGTGGAACTCCCTTTTCGTCCAACGTCACCTGCACTGTCCCTGTGGGGAAGTCAATGCGCTCTATTAAGTAATCAAGTTTTTTTTCAGAAAGACTGCTCAAAATTTCATCTCCAAGCAAGTCGTTTCCTATTGCGCTTACAGCATATCCGTTAAAGCCCAATTGCGAGGCATGATAAGCAAAATTGGCGGGTGCGCCACCAAGAATTTTCTTTTCTGGAAAAACATCCCAAAGGATTTCTCCCAAACCTACTATAGTCTTCATTTGATTTCAACTTTATATTCGCCGCCTTTTGAATAAAATTCAATATTGTTATACGGCTTGATGGGAAAAACAAGATTTGTCATGGATATTTCACCGAAGTTTTCAAAGCACTCAATAGAGGCATTATCAATAAGCAACCTTAAATTATACGTGTCCTTATTTGCCAAAGGTGCGACAGTGACAGCAGGAAAAAATTCGCGCATAAAATCGACAAGACCACTGCGAGTACGGTCGAAGTTCAATGTTTTTGCTTCGGTGTCAATCCAAATATCAACTACGTCGCCACTGTCATTATACAATTTGAAACCGATTGTTTTTGCCGAAACATTTTTTATTTCCAATCTCAAATCTTCTGGCATAGCAAAATTTTCGAGAACAGCTTGACTGTTTACGACTATTTCTCTATGCTGTTGCACCCTTTGCAGCACATCCATTTCTTTGACAGGATAGTTGATGAGCCGATTGTTCCTTAGAGATAACTCACGCGGAACGGTCATTGCATTGCGAAAATATTTTGTCGGAACATCGTTGGCATATTGCCAATTGCTCATCCACGCAATCGCAATGTGTCTATCGCCTGTATTAGACCATGTAACAAGCGCATAGTGATCTTTTCCAAAATCAAGCCAGTGTTCTTCTTCTGGCTCGCAGTCGCAAACAAAAGTACTTCCGTCAAAATCCCCCACAAAATATTGAGTCGCTGTCCCTGTAGCAGAACCTGCTCGTGAGCAGTTTATAATCATAACCCATTTTCCGTCCAATTCAAACAGGTCGGGACATTCCCAAACGCCGTAGTGCGCCCCATAACCCTTGCCAAAACTGCTTTCAAAAGTCCAGGAAACAGCATTTTGCGAAGAATATATTTCCACCACCTGCCCCACAGCAAGTATCATTATCCACTTATTTTGCGGAGTGTACCAAAACACTTTGGGGTCGCGGAAATCGCGAGATGTACTATGTCGCAGAACAGGATTGCCTGCGTATTTTGTCCATGTCATCCCTTTATCGTTACTGTATGCAAGACTTTGGTACTGCCCGACTCCCTCTTTATCGTGCGTAAAGAACGCCAATAGATCCGCTTGAAGACCTGCGGTATTATTCACATCCACTACCGCGCTGCCCGAAAAAATCGTCCCCAAACTGTCTGGTCTTAAAGCCACAGGTAAATATTCCCAATGGACGAGGTCTGTACTCGTTGCGTGTCCCCAACTCATGTTTCCCCACTTTGTCCCAAAAGGATTATGTTGATAAAAGAGATGGTATTTGCCGTCATGATAAACCATACCATTTGGGTCGTTCATCCAGTTTTGAGGAGGTGCGAAATGATATGCAGGACGGTATTGTTCGGGTATCACAGTATCTTCGTTTCCATAAGAACCAAAGATACTGATGACACCAAACAAAACTAATGCAAAAATGTTCTTCATCTTACCCAAATAAATTTTTTAGTATAAACTTTGCCGTTGGAGTCTATTTTTCTTTCGATATAAACGCCTGTGGGCATAGTTTCCATATATTTGCTCTGGACAAGTATGCCTCTGACATCATATATTCTAACGTCCACAATTTTGGCAGGTGTGTCATAAAGCGGTTCTGTACCGACAGTAGCAGCCGACCCGAAAAGGTCTATCTCCACTGTTTCCGCACCCTCGCTCTCAAAAACAAGAGTTGCCTGATGAGTTCCTACCGCAGCAGGAGCATAAACCACAGAAACGGTGGAATTCGCGCTGTATATCGAAAACACCTCATAGTCTGCACCCTCAATGGAAACCGATATATCGTCCACAAGGTCAAAACCCTGTACGGTAAAGGTGACAGTATCGGCGTTTCTTGCACCACCTATTTGAGCATTGAAGTACTGCGCTGTGGCAGGATCAACATAAATAATGGGATAAGGCTCGCCCTTATAAACTTTCAAATTATCCCAATACATACGTTGAGTATTAAAAGATCCTGCCTGTTCCACATGGATTTGAACGAGGATGTTGTTTATAAGTGCGGTGCGGGTAGCAGGTATTCTAACTTTTAATTCCTGCCATACGTTAGGGGTGGTGTATTCCGCGCTAAGCCAATCTTTATTTTCTTCGCCGTCAGACTGCACCTCAATCGTAACTTTTCCTGCCGTTTCTTTCAATACCATTAGCGATATATACTTATATTGAGCAGGATCAACACGCACTTTGTTGCACTGCCAAATAACTCCTCCAGAGTATTCTCTCCCATTTGGATCAACATCTGCCGACTCACGTATCATGGAAACACACTTGTCGGACGGATTGATACCTGTCTTTAAAGGATTGTCGTAATTTAAATCAAGCGTGGAAGCAATTGAAGTCCATTCGGGATTAACTGCCTCACCATCGTAAACAAGCATTGTGTCGTTTTCGGGATAGTTCGGCTCAAAAAATACTTCAAGGTTATCCCAATACATTAATTGTGGCTCGGCAAAATTAGTATCAACCACGTGGATTGCCACTAAAAATCGTTGTATCGGACGTATGCGACAGTCTATCTTAAAAGTCAGTTTTTGCCATTCACCGACTGTGGTATATTGCTCTGTAAAGAGGTCTTCGCCGTCTTGCAGTTCAAAACGTACAGGTCCTGCCACATTTTTAAGCACCATAAGCGAGATACGGTTATATTCGCTCGAACTAACGCCACCGCCACCAACACTTATAAAGCCACCTGTCCAATGACGCCCGCCATTATCATGGTACGAGGAGTCGTTTCTCACAACAGAAATGCAGTGGTCTGACGTATTGATACCTGTTTTATTGGGATTTGCCACACCGTTAGTCAACAAGTTCGGTGCAGCAACATCCGTCCACACAGGAACAACAAACTCACCATCGTAGAGTACACCTGATTTTATACCTGCTCCATTTATAACTACTGTGACAGTGCTCGTATGCGCATTGCTAAATGATATAGTGGCGGGATAATCTGCTACCGAAGTGGGGGCAAAAACAACTTTCACTACCGTATTAACAATACCTGCTACCGGCTCTAATTCGGTCACTCCGCCAATGATAGAAAATCCTTCCCCTGTAAGGGACACCTGTACAGGACTAATCAGATGATGACCGCTTACGGCAAACTGCAACGTGTCTGTATAGCCTGCTACCGCAAAAGGATTTTGCTCCACAGCCGGGAGCACCGTAAGGGCGGACGAGTCTGTATATAACGCAAAAGGAACTATTTCTTCGACAGTGCGCGGACTAATCTGTTTAGTTGAAGTAGCGTTGCTGACCACGCCTGTAATGTTGGCGTGAGGTGGAACGGCTATGCTACTGAACAGCGATGGAGAAAAAACTTTTATGCCAATACCTGTTTCTTCGCCTTTTTTAATTGGCTGAACTACATTAAGTCTTGTTGCAGTGGGGTAATTCACAAAATCAACCGTATCTAAACGAACCAAACGAGAGGCATATACGGAAGTGTTATTTTTAATATCGGAATAAGTTGCAACTATTGGTGCAAGACTTTTTCCTGTAGCCTTTATTGACGGAGCAGACAAGGGCAGAAACGAAAGCACGTTATAAGTAGAGCCGTCTGCTGCTGCCAAATGACCGAGCATATCTCCGACACTATCCCCTGCATTATAACCGCTTAAAGAAGTACCTCTAAGGGCAATGCCGCCGTTGTTGTCCTGTATATATATAACAGGTAAAGACGGTATGGCGTAGTCGGCATAAGAAACAGTACCGCCCTGTACGCGATAAAGCAAGCCGTCAGACGGATTTTCGCTGCGCAATTCTGCCAATGTTTTGTCGGCTACGGCGACTGTCGTCCATTCTACTATAAGCGTAGTATCAGAAGAACCACCGAAATCATCAGACCCAAAGGTGATAACAGCTCTCGCGCCAACCTGTGCAGAAGAAGTATTTATTGTGACGGTCAGTGTGTCACCATTATCGGAATTAACTTTTGTATAATCCAAAGTGGAGGGACTGAACGAAACAAGAAGATCGTTAGAAGCTACGGCAAGATTTTCAGTGAGATATTTTCCCTTGACAGCCACTTTATATTTTGCTTCTTCGCTTTGATTTTGATAGAGTGAAACATTAGCAACAGGTGTTATAGAATAGAGTACAGGCACTTGAGGCACAGGTGTCCACTTAACATCAATGTCAATAGACCCGACAAGCCCGCCACCTGTTAAGCTAAGCGTAACCGTCTGTTCAGAGTTTGGTAAAGTCGGTGTGACGGATACAAAGATTGTATCGCCACCTGCTTCCAATTTAGCCTGTGTCAAAATGGACGGACCGAAAGAAAAGTCGATATGTCCTGTTCCGGCAGCAGTATCAACAGTAATATCACCGCCAAGATTTGCTCCTGTCACAGGAATAGCAAGATTTTTAGTTTCACCCACTGTGAGAGTGCCAAGATTGTATTCGGTAGAGGCGGGAATAAGGGTCAAATCGGAAAAACCTGTAAGCGGAATTTTTACCGTATCTTCTACATTCAAACTGCTGAACATAACAGTCGCGGTATGTGTTCCCTCAACATCAGGAGCATAAACTACTTTTACCAGCGCATTATTTACAACACCACTTTGAGGAACAATAGCTGTCAGCCCATCTATGATATAAAATTTGTCGCTGTCAGTCCCTGTCAGGGTTACTTCTATATCATCCGTAAGACAACTGCCATTAATGGTAAAGGTTACGGTGTCGGAACTTGACGGAGCTGCTGCCAAATTTTGTGCTACAGATGGAGTGACGGCAAATTCCGCATCGCTGGCTATCGTTACCGGTAGCAGGTCTGACGGTGAGCGGAGGCTTATGTTTTTGGGACTGCCGACAATACTGCTTACAATACCTGTAATATTAGCATGACGTGGAACATCTATCGCCTCGAATAAGGTTGCATTGAAAGGCTTTACGCTAATGCCTGTTTCCGACCCCTTTTTAATAGGTTGAATAACACTCATTTTATCAATTGTGGGATAATTCACAAAATCGACTGTATCCAAACTCACCAAACGAGAGGCATAGACAGCAGGACTGCTCGTTATATCATTGTAGGTTGCGGTGATTACGGTGAGAGGTCTGCTTCCCGCTATTATAGTCGGAACGGACAAAGCGGACAAAGAAAGTACTTCTTCGGCAATTAAAGTGCCGAGTATTTCGCCAAGACTGTCACCCGCAGCATAAGAACTACCCACATTCGTTAAAGCGATACCACCATCGTTATTTTGTGCATAAACTTTGGGTACACCAACGGATACATCAACATAAGAAACAATGCCGCCTCTGACACGATAAAGCAATCCTGCGTTAGGGTCTTCACCGCGAAGTTCGGCAATAGTTTTATCGGAAACTGCCTGCGTTACCCAATTTATATCTAAGGTTTCATCTGAAATTCCTTTGAAGTCATTACCGCTAAATTTAATAATTGCCGCCGCAGATGTTTTGGCAACAGTAGCATCTATTGTTATTGTGAGGGTGTCGCCGTCTGCAGAATTTACTTTGGCAGGGTTTAATGTAGCAGGGCTAAACGAAACAAAATTTGCATCAGTTCCGTCTTTGCTTACTGTTATTTCGGCTGCGAGTGCGCTTCCTTTTATGGCAACTTTATATGTTGTCGGCTGGCTCTGGTTCTGGTAAAATTCTGCGTTGATGGGAGTAATGGGGGATAGAGAGCCTTTATGAACTTTCAGATTGTCCCAATACATATTTTGCGAAGTAAAAGAACCTGCCGCCTCATCATGTATTTCTACGAGAAATCTATTCATCATAAGGGTTCTTCCTTGCGGTATCGAGAAAAACAACTCCTGCCATTCACCGGGAGTTGTATATTGGGCATGAAGATAGTCTTTCACGGTTTCATCTGCGTCTTGCACCTCTATTGTTACTTTCCCTGTCGCAGACCCTTTCAAAACCATAAGAGATACGCTTGTATAATCAGCAGGGTCAATATAAACTTTATCGCAACCCCAAAGACCACCGCCTGACCACGGTCTTCCATTCGGGTCGGTGTCGGTGGCATCCCTGTATATATAGACACAGTTATCAGAAGTATTTATGCCACTCTTTTGGGGATTTGCGCCTTGCATTACATCTGCAGCCAATCCACCCCACGCAGGATTAACTGTTTCGCCATCGTAAAGCAATTCTTCATTCTGACTGTTGGAGTCGTAGAAAACCACTAAATTGTCCCAGTACATCGTTTGAGAAGCAGGAGTAAATGTGGCTTCATCGTGTATCAATACAAGAATTCTTTGGATGTGCTGCTCGCGGCATTTCATACTAAATGTGAGTTTTTGCCATTCTCCCGGGGTAGTATATTCGACAGAAATTTGGGTATTGTCAGTCCCATCTGCCTGCAATTCCAATACTACATGTCCTGCCGACTCTTTTAGTACCATTAGTGAGAAACAATTGTACTTTTCAACATCAATATCAACAGAAGATCCTTCCCAAAGAGCACCGCCCGACCACGTTCGCCCACCATTATCATCTTCTGTGTTGCATTGCCTGACTATAGACACACAATGATCCGAAGTATTAATGCCATCTTTTACAGGGTTCGTAACATTGTTACTCACTGTAGAAGCAAGGCCATACCATGCGGGATTAACATCTTCGCCATTGTAAATAATATTTGGCTGCGGATGTGCAGCAAAGCCCGCGCACATAAGTAAAATGGCGCAAATAGATAAAAAAATAATTTTCTTCATAATATTTAAGTTTTGTTATTGTTTATAGATTCTAATATTGGAAAATTTCACCGTACCCTGTTCTGCAAAAATCATCCATGGGTTCTGGTTCATAGCATAAATGCGGTTGCTAAATGCTGTCGTGCCGTTTACATACATAACACATACAGACTCTTCGGCAACGATTTTTATATTGAAAATTTTGTCTTCGGGAACAACGAGCGGAGTAAAATTATACTCCTTGTTGTCGTGAGTCATAAAAAGGGCTGGACAGCCGTAGGCATTAGAGGAGGTGAGGTCGAAGTTAATACGAAAAACATCCTGTTGATCCTCGTAAGCACCAAAGGCAACACCGAAATTATTGGACACACCCGACGAAGCGTCTATTGTCATTTCTATTTTGAAAGAAGC
>JAISPZ010000060.1 GCA_031274555.1 Bacteroidales bacterium
CATCCTCTTTTCGTTTTAAAATTACGCCGCAAAGATACGAATTTTAGTTGAGAGTTGAGAGTTATTTTTTCACTCCCAACTAAAATCATTGAATCATCCGCAGCGATATTGTAGAGACGTGGCGTGCCGCGTCTCTACGGCGGCATCCATAGCGCCTCAAAATAATATTTCGCCGAATTTCAACTATTTATTATTTCCTTAAATTCTTCTATGGTCAAAACATCTACTTTGGGGAAATCAATTTCTTCGAGGATGTCGAAATGTCTGTCATTGCTGACAATAAATCGGGCATTGGCGCAGATGGCGCAGTCCACAAATTTATTGTCATCAGGGTCGGATGTTATCAGGCGCCAGTTGAAATACACCGTAACAGGCTCAACGTTTGGCATGGTGAGGATAGTTTCCGTTACGCTTTTTGCTACCTCCGGAGAATAAAATCTCGACAGTATCTCGAAATATTCATTCAGTATTTCGGTCGTGTAACACAGCGTGAACGAGCCTTCGCGAAACGCTTTCCACACCAAAGAATATTTCGTATTCTTTGGTAGCATCATCAATAGGCAATTTGTGTCGAGTACGATTTTCACTGCTTGCTGGGTGTTCTAAAATGAGCGTTTTTCAAACCTTCTACCGTTTCGACTGTAATGCCTTTTTCTTTACAGGCTTTTTCGACTTCCCTGTCTGTCTTGGCATGTAGATAACGGAGTAGAACATCTCTCATTTCTTCCAACTCTTTTTCATTCCGTTGATATTGAAACATCTGCAACAATTGCATCTGAATAGGACTTAATATCGTTGCCATAATTTTAATTATTAAAAATTCAGAAACAAAGATACGAATTTAATGGAGAATGGATAGTTTAAAATTGAGATTTTTTTTAATTCTCTCTTTTCAATTCTCAATTAAATATGCGTGTAAACCAATATGTCAAAGAACTTTTTCAATTACGAAGCGCGGCATCCCTGTCCCCGAAAATTTCTTTCCACGTTCTCGTTTGCGCGGACGCGCAGATGCGTAAATTTCTTTGTGCGAGGAAGTTTGCGAGGGTTGGAAGCATCATTTTATTTACTCCGTAACGCTTTCTTGTCACACGAGGCGAAAATCACTGCTGCTGCGAGGCAGGCAAAACTGATTGCCGCCAAAAATCTTAATTTCAAAAATGTTTTCATCTTTCCTGAATTTTTAATTTTTTTACACTGCAATCGTTTTTCTTAAAAAGATATGAATGTAATATACTCCTTCGCCACCGAGTTGTCCTACTTTGTACTCAATGCTGTAGGTTGGACCGCTGTCGAGCGTTGGGCAGTTCCAATCGGAAGTCAAACAGTCGTTTGAGGCGTGAAAAAATTTTAGTTCGCCAATATCGCCGTTGTCGTTGCAATAGGTCAGGTACGGCACTTGTGCCATCAATGTTTCACAATAGGCATCAATCTGTGCGCGAGTGGTGTTTGCGGTTTGAATTTGAATATATACCACCTTACTTGGCGTGTTCCAATTTCCTTCATACGAATAAGCAACCTGCATTGCCGCAATCGATAAATTGTATGGAATAACTTTCATTGTCGCGTGTGAGTCGTAGGCTTCGGGGTAATAGTCGTGAAACCATGTTGATTGCCATCGGGTTTGCGAAGAAATTCTCACATCTTCCACAGGCGAAGCCCCTGCATCGAGTTTTTCCATTATCGCGTTGTAGTCAGAGCAATCGCGGTCAATACGGCTGAATCCCGATATGCTTTCCACTGGTGCCATACCGGGTACTTCAAGATACATACGGTATTTCAGGCAAAAACCGTTTGACAGCACCCAAAAATCTTGGGTTGTATAATCGTCTTTATAGGTGTATTTTGTACATTGAAAGCCGAGCAGCGTTTCGCTCGATTTTGAGGTATGTGCCGCTTCGCACTGCGAAGAAGATATAAATTCAAAGGCATAGAGCGAGCCAAGCCCTACCATCATCACCATATTGTATTTGAGTTCAATTCCGTAGTCGGCGTTGTCAAAAAGCGCAGAGGTGTAGGGATAATCGGCATTTGGCGTTAGCGGGTAGTTGAAAATTTTGGCATACCAGAGGTTGTCGGGGTCTGGTTCAACGTTGTTGAGAACAAGGTGATAATGGGCGTTTTGCGGGGTGTAAACGTCCCAGATATGTCCGCCGTTTCCACTGCCGCCATTAAAAACAATTGAGTTGTCGTCGCCTTTGGCATAAAGAAACTGCTCTACGCCATTTTCATTTATCCAATAGTAGATTCCCGCAGGCATAAACGCCACTTTTTCCTCGTTATTGGCAAAACTGCGGCGGGTAAAATCGCTTTCTCCTGCAGGTCCTTCTGTTCCTGTAACCGTTACCGTCCAGTCGTTGGTGGTTGCGCCGTCGCCCGACGTAACTCTGTAGGTGACAGGCGAGGTGAAGTTGTTGGCGGTCTGCCCGCTTACCTGCGCTTTGCCACCTACGGTGGCGGTGGCGTTTACGGAGAGGGTGAAGTTGGCAACGAGTTCGGTCAAATCCACCTCATCGCCCGCCCTGCCCGCCCTGGCGGTAACCGTCAGTGCTGCCTTGTCAATAGTCGCCCTGCCATCGATACCGTCGAAGGTGAAAGCTACGATGTTGGCATCCTGTTCGGTGCCTTCATCTATCGGGTCGTCTTTTATCGAGTCGTCTTTCTTGTCACACGAAACGAACACTGCTACTGTTACTGCGAGGCAGGCAACAATTGCCACAGTACTCAAATTAAAATGTTTTTTCATACGTTTATGAATTGTTGTGAATAGGTCATAAAGAACTCGCACATAAACATCTATTTACATGATTGTTGTTCGCGACTCGGCAATGTAGCAAACTTCCATTGCTCTCGCAACTCCAACAATTGTCGTGGATGTCAAACATTTATCATGCTCGCTTCACTTGTTCTTTTATTTAGAATTTGAATTGTACACCGAAGTTTAAGTATGAAACGCCGTAGCCACCATTAAATTCAAGGTTGAGACCAAACTTGTCGGTAAAATAATAGTTTGTGCCAACTATTACACCACCAGCAAATGTGGCAGTAGCTCCTGAACCATAACCATAGCCAGAGCCACCATAGATAAGAACACGCGCACCAAGTGCTACACCTGCATAAACTTCCCACTTGGGAGTTACAACGCAAAAACGATAAGTTGTACGCGCCATAACAGGCATCGTATATCCGCCAAGGCCACCGTAGTAGTAGCCATATCCACCCCAGAGATTAAAACCGAAGCCTACTTGTCCGCCGATAGTAAATGAGCCTTTCCACACACGGGCAAGAGCATAATCGTAAGCAGCATTTATGTCCAATGCGCCAAACTCAACACCGAGACGAACGCCAAGCAGAGATTTTCCGCGATCTGGTCCCTCATAAACACCACCCGCCTTAGCAGGAAGATTGATGAGAGAGAACAATGCCAAAGCAACAAAAACTGTTGTGATTTTTTTCATTTTACTTAGTTTTTAATTTTTACATAAATTCGTTAATACGCACGAGATTTAATGCGTTCAAAGTGTCAGTTATCCTACTCAGAATACTCATAAGGATTGTAGTCGCAGTTGGCGAACTCTGTAGTATATTCAATAAGCCAAGTGTAGCTCTGACCTTGAATGTCTGCCTCTGTTTTTTGTTCGCATTTTAGTAACTTTTCTTCATTAAGTCCCGCATCCTTTAGACACTTGCAATACTCTTTGGCTGCGGCTTTGCCACTTAATTTAGAACAAGAGAGAGATAATAGAGCGATGCAGCTAATCATTAGCGCACCGCAAGCAATAAGAACTAAATTTTTTTTCATTTTGTCTGATTTTTAAATTAATAAGACAAAAGTATTTAAAAAATATAGCATTTTTTGCCCATCCCACCCCATTGGGGGTAAATAAACCCTCAAACAGGGGTAAACAAACCCTCAAATGGAGGTAAAAAGCCCTCAAACATAGGTAGAAAAGCCATCAAACAGGGATGTTTTACTCGCATGGGGGCGAGAGATTTCGCTTGATGGTGTGCTGTTTTACGGTGCGCTTGCAATTTGAGGTGCTGCGAACAGCTAATAACTTACAATCAGCACCTCAAAATGAAAATATGCCTTTTTCAGTTATTAACAATTTCCAGCACCTCAAATTGCAAAAGCACCCAAATATGCCACAACACTTGTGAATTTGAAATTTTTCTGTACCTTTGAGAATAATTATATGTGTGATTTTCAGCCATTGCGAGCTGTTTTCCATTGAAAATATGTAACTTAAATAGAAATATGATGAGTTTGGGCGTGAAAAACAATATGAAATATAAATTTTAAGCCAATTCTACCAATGGTAGGGTTGGCTGTTTTTTTTTATAGTAAACAGATGAAAAACTTTAGAGGGGTTACTTTGCTTTTTTTCCTGTCCGTTTGCACTACAACATTCTCACAAAATGACACACTGCCTGAGTACGTAAGGCAATTGGAACAAGTCGTTGTTATCGGATACGGAAGCGTAAAAACAGCTGACGCAACAGGCTCTGTAACAGCTATCTCGGCAGACCTCAAAGGTCGGGGTTTAGCACCTAATGCGCAAGACCTGATGATTGGAAAGATAGCCGGAGTAAGCGTCGTTTCGTCTGGAGGCGCAGCGACAGACGGAGCAACTATTCGCATACGCGGCGGCTCATCGCTGTCGGCAAACAACGACCCGCTCATCGTTGTCGATGGTATTCCGCTTGGCGGAGGTCCGGGCGGTGTTGGCAACCCGCTTAGCTCTATCAACCCCACCGACATTGAAACATTTACCGTCCTTAAAGACGCTTCCGCCACAGCCATCTACGGCTCTCGCGCCTCCAACGGAGTAATCATCATCACCACAAAAAAAGGAACGCAAGGCAAGATAAGAGTGAGCTATGACGGCAGTGTTTCCGTCAGTCACAGGAAAAATCAAATCAAAGTGCTCTCTGGCGATGAGTTTCGCGACTTCGTAAAAACTGCCTACAAAGGAGAATCCAACGAAGCCGATGCTGTTTCCAATCTGGGAACATATAACACCGATTGGCAAAGTGAAGTCCTGCGCACAGGCGTTAATACAGAACATAATTTTAGCGTTTACGGCTCGGTGAAAGATATTATGCCTTACAGAGCGTCTGTGGGTTACACGAAATTGACAGGAGTTTTGCGGACGGAAAGTTTAGACCGCTTTACGGCAAGCGTGTCCCTGTCCCCCACCCTGTTCAAAAAGCATTTGAACATAAATGCTAACGCTAAGGGAATGTATATCGCAAACCGTTTCGCCAACAGAGGAGCTATCAGCACCGCAACAGTGATGGACCCAACAAAACCTGTTTTTCAGGAAGACAGAGATGAAGACAGTCCCTTTGGCGGATACTGGACATGGACAAACAATATGGGCGAAATCAGCGGACAAGGCACTATCAACCCTGTCGCAATGCTCGAAATGACAACAGACCGCTCGTCCGTCTATCAATTTATAGGCAATGCTCAATTTGACTATAAGGTTCATTTTCTACCCGACCTGCACCTGAACCTAAATCTCGGACTGGATTATTCGCAAAGCAAAGGGCAAATCATAAGCCCACTGCAAAGCCCCATGCAGGCAGCTGTCGGGTACGAAATTCAAAGAGATTGGACAGACAATCGCTATAATCCCTTGTTGGACTTTTATGCCATGTATAAAAAAGATTTCGGACAACACGTTTTTGACGTGACAGCAGGTTATTCATGGCAACTCTTTAGCAATAAAAATCACTCTGTCGAGCAACATATCGGCGAATTTACCGAAAGCGGTGAGCCTGTCGTAGTAGAAACAAACTCGCCTGCCGAACTTTATTTAGTTTCATTTTTCGGACGAGCCAATTATTCGCTGTTGGGCAGGTATCTCTTTACCCTCACCATGAGGACTGACGGTTCTTCGAGGTTTTTGAAAGAAAACAGATGGGGACTTTTTCCCGCTGCTGCTTTTGCATGGAAGATAAATGAGGAAAAATTCTTGGCGGACTTCAAGCCTCTCAATACGCTTAAACTGCGCTTGGGATATGGTATTACAGGTCAGCAAGATATTGGTTATGGCTATTATCCGTCCCTTTCTCTCTATCAGCAAAGTCAAGGATATGCTGCCAATTATTGGATAGACGGTCAGTGGGTTACTGTTATCCGCCCTGCGGCTTATAATCCCAATCTCACGTGGGAAAAAACTACAACTTATAATATCGGCATTGATTTTGGCTTTTTACATAATAGAATATCGGGGAGTATAGACTTGTATCACCGTATCACAAAAGACCTTATCAACGCAGAAGTGCGCGTTGCCGCAGGAACAAATTTTGCGGAATATATCCCTCAAAATATCGGCTCTCTGAAAAATGATGGAATAGAGTTTACGATAAATACTGTCCCCATTTCTACAAAAAATTGGGAATGGCAGTTGGATTTTAATATTGCGTATAACAGAAACGAGATAATACAGCTTTCGGGCGAAAACGACAAAGATGCCTATAATCGTACAGGAAGCACTACCGGTTCGGCGGGCGGGACACCGTTAAAAATCAACAAAACGGGCTATGCGGCGAATATGTATTTTGTTTACGAGCAAGTGTATGATGCCAACGGCAAGCCCATAGAGGGGCTATATGTGGACAGAAATAATGATGGACAGATTAACGAGCAGGATTTATACCTCTATCATAACGCAACGCCTGTTGTAAATTTCGGATTTACGACAAGTTTGCGGTGGAAAGCATGGGAGCTGAGGATTGCCTCGCATGGTTCTTTGGGCAACAGCAATTATAACGGAATGGATGCCAACCATGCAGCAACTAACGAAGTCTATACAAATCAATTTCTGTCTAATGTGTACAAATCAGCCCTCTATACATCCTATCAGATGAACCAAGTGCTGTCGGATTATTATATTCAGGACGCTTCGTTTTACAGGATTGACAACATCACATTAGCTTGGAATTTTAATGAGAGTAAGCACTTCCCTTTGAGTGGAAGGATTTACGCAAGCGTCCAGAACCCACTCGTATTCACAAAATATTCTGGTTTGGATCCCGAAATTTTCGGCGGAGTTGATGTTAATTTTTATCCGCGTCCCATCACATATTTATTCGGTGTCAATTTAACGTTTTAAAGATATGAAGAAGATAAGCGTTATACTGTTGAACGTTCGGGCATCGAAAATGATGCCGGGTGGCTTGGCTATACTGTTGATCGTTTTGCTTACATCTTGCATTAACGACCTGAACACCGAGCCGTTAGAGGGAAGCACGGAAATGACTTCCGAAGTGGCGTGGAGTGATCCTGCCATTTACAAACAAATGCTTGCGAAGATTTACGCGGGGTTTTCGCTTACAGGAAACATTGGTCCGAGCGGTATGTCCGATATTGTCGGTATCGGGGACGAGGGCGAAACGGCGTTTCTTCGGTGTTATTGGAATTTGCAAAATCTGACCACTGACGAAGCACTTTGTGCGTGGGCTAACAATGGCATAGCGGAAATAAATTTCTGCACTTGGACATCGAGCAATCGATTTGTTCAATTTCTATATAACCGAATGTTTATGAACATTGCCTACTGCAACGAATATTTGCGCAACACCACAGACGAAATGCTTGCCAAACGGCAGGTGGATAATAGCCTGATAGAGAATATTCGTCAGTATCGCTCCGAAGTGATTGCCCTGCGAGCGTTGAACTACTACTTTTTGATGGATTTATATGCCAATGTTCCTTTGGTTGATGAAAATTTGTCGATAGGCAGCTTGCCCGAACAGAAAAATCGAGAATTTTTATTTACATGGATAGAAGAACAGCTAAAGTCCGTTCTGGGAAGTCTGCCTGAAAAAAGTGAATTGACTTACGGCAGAATGAATGACTATGTCGTTTATACAATTTTGTCCAAAATGTATCTGAATGCCCAAATTTATATTGGACAGGACAAATATTCCGAAGCTATCACCTGTCTAAAAGAGATTATCAACAGTGGGGAATACATCTTGGATTTAGTTTATAAAAATATTTTTGGTGCTCAAAATAATCTGTCAACGGAAATTATTTTCCCAATTATTTTTGACGGAATGAACAGCACCTGTTATGGTGGCACTATCTATCTTACAAGCGCAGCGTACGATAACGAAATGTCACCAAGTTTCGGGCTGTCGGACGGATGGTCTGGGTTGCGTGCTTTGGAAAATTTGGTGGATAAGTTTGAAGCTGGGGATGTACGCGCACTCTTCTGGACAGAAAAACGCACTAAGGAAACAGGGGCATGGTCTGATTTCAATTCTGGTTACTCGGTCGTGAAATACACCAATCTGAATAACGACGGCACTGCTGGCTCACACACGCTCTTTCCTGACACTGACTTTCCGTTGTTTCGCTTGGCTGATGTTTATCTGATGTATGCGGAAGCTGTGTTGCGCGGGGGCAGTGGTGGTAGCTTGGCTACGGCACTTGGCTATGTGAACGACTTGCGTTCTCGTGCAGGTGTTTCACAAATCAACAACAGCAGCCTGACTTTGGATTTTATTCTTGATGAGCGTTGCAGGGAGTTGTATTGGGAAGGACACCGCCGTACGGATTTAATTCGCTTTGACTCCTACACCAAAAACTATAAATGGAATTGGAAGAACGGTGTTTTTGTCGGAACAACCAACATTAGCGACAATTATTCTATTTTCCCTATTCCTGTGCAGGAGCTTGCTGCCAATAAAAATCTTGTTCAAAATAAAGGGTATTAGTATGAAACGGCATTTTTTTGTGATATTTTTGATTGCTGCTGTCTTTGTCGCCTGCGACAGCGACAAATCACCGCAACTCACCGATATTGTTTCGGGGGAGATAGATATGTTGCCCGTAACGGAATTTGTTCTGAATGAGCCTTCGGGCAGTGATAATCCGCTTATCGTAACATTGACGTGGTCGCAGACTGATTTTTATCTTGACGGAAAGAAATTCCCTGTCGGCGCAGTCAAATACCTTGTGGAAGCCGATTTAGTGGGAAATGACTTTGAAAACCCCATAACTTTTGCCTCCTCCGAGAATGAAAATCCTTTGGCTGCTAACCTGTACGTCAATGATATAAATAATATTTTGCTGACAAATTTTCAGGCAATGGCGGGGCAACATTTAGATTTGGAGCTGCGCTTGCGGACAAATTACGGCGAGAATGGGGAAGAAAACTATGTTGTATCTAAATTTCCTCTTACTCTCACCTTTGTACCGTTCCGTCCCGAAAATGAGTTAATTCCCGCTTACTTGATTGGCGATATGAATAGTTGGGATTTGGACGACAGGGCGTTTTTGATGTACAGAGAAGACAACAAGCCGCAAAATCATGTCCATACCTACACAGGAAAGTTCGGTGCTAACACGCATTTTAAATTTTGCTCTGAAATCGCCTTGGGCAGTGCAAACAAGATGTTCGGAAAGGGCGAAAACGGAACGTTGGTTATTGGTGGTGAGGACTTTGTGATAGAGAGCGAGGGTTATTACACTCTCACCATTAACGACAAGGCGATGACGTATTCTGTTGTTCCTTTTGATGTTACATCTACGGCGGAATATCCTGTCATGTCTTTTGTCGGTGCTTTCTGTGATTGGGGGAGTAACGGTCAGGACCCAGAAATGTCCAATTTTACAGTGAGGACAAACGGTGGCGGAAGCATAACTGACCCGCACAATTGGTATTTGGAAATCAATTTGGAAAATATTGAATATGGTGTAAAGTTCCGAGCAAATCACGACTGGAATACGAGATGGTGTCCCATTCGTCCTGCCGATAATCCTTATGGTGTTGCAGAATTTAGTCCTGCTGCCGACCCTAATATTGATATTTCTGCGCAGGGGTTAGGACAGTATGAGGTGAGGTTTAATGATTTGACGAGGCATTATTTTGTGAAAAAGGTTGATTAATTGTCAATTGTTAATTGTCAATTGTCAATTATTGCTGACGCGGTTGGAATGTAGAATTTAGAATGTAGAATGTAGAATTATGCTGACGCACCTGTTGTTTGTGCCTGAAAACCGTTGTTGGTTTTCGTAATTCGTAATTCGTAATTCGTAATTGATTACGGCTGACGCGGTTAGAATTTAGAATTTAGAATTTAGAATTATGCTGAAGCACCTGTTGTTTGTGCGTATGGTGATTGTTGGTTTTCGTAATTCGTAATTCGTAATTCGTAATTGATTCTGGTTGACGCGGAATTAGAAATTATAAACACATGAAAAAGATATATTTATCAGCGTTGATGTTGGGGGTCTTTGCGCTCGTGCTGCTCTCCTGCCAAAAGCAGGACAGGAAAGCGGAAGGAGAGATTATAAAAACCTCTCCTGTGCTGAATATGGCGCAAAGTAACGTCTGGCTGCGCGACTCAAACGAAACGATTACTGACAAATTTTTACTTCGTATCAACTGGACAAAAGCACGGTTTACGTATGAAAATGGGCTTCCCGCCGAAGTGGACTCTCTGCGTTATGTTTTAGAAATGGATATTGCCGATTTTTCCAACCCTGTAGTTTTGGCTCAAACTCCATTGCCGTATTCGGATTTGTTTTTAACACCACTATATCAAGCACTCCTGACGTGGTGTGGCGGTGAACCTGACTTGTCGCAGTACGTTTCGTTTCGCATAAAAACCCTCTATGGAAAATCACCCGACACGCTTTTTTCAAACACGCTTGTCCTTCGGGTTGATCCTAAAAAACCGCTGCCTGACACGATTATCACACCGACTATTCCCGAAGTAAACATACGGTTTAAACAGACTGTGGGAACATGGACACGATTTTTTATTTACAGCTGGAGTACAGGCACAACAGGAAATATTGAGGAATTTGGCTCTTGGCCCGGAACGGAGTTGTTTATTGAGGATGGATGGTTTGCATTTACAGTGCCCGCAAGTCGCCCCATCCATATTATCCTTAATAACGGCAGTGGCTCTCAATGGGACGATTTTTTCACCGACCCATCAGAGGAAGATGAGGGCGATTATGAGATTGATACGGACGCGAAAACGAAAATAATTGTCAATGGTTAATTGTCAATTGTCAATTGAGCTGACACGGATTTAATTGTCAATTACGAATTACGAATTAGATGATGCACTTTGAATTACGGACTAACTCAAACGATAATAAGAAGAACGAACAACAAATATTAAACAGTATGCACAAACAACAGACACAAATAACAGGCGCGTTAGCCGTAATTCGTAATTTGTCATTCGTAATTGTTTTGGCGTTTTATGGTTGCAACAAAACGCCTGACCCTGCACCAAAAGACGATACTCAGACAGTTACTGTTTTACCCAAACACGAAGTGATTTACGAAGTCAATGTGCGTAATTTCTCACCACAGGGAAATTTTGCAGGCGTAACAGCAGAAATTCCACGCCTTAAAGATTTGGGCATTGACATCTTGTGGCTTATGCCTGTTCATCCTATAGGTGTGCAAAACCGCACAGGCACAAAAGGCAGTCCGTATTCAGTCAAAAATTATCTCGAAATCAATCCCGACTTCGGCACTGCTGAAGACCTGAAAATATTAGTTACCTCTGCACATCAAAATAAAATAAAAGTTTTGATAGATTGGGTCGCCAATCACACCGCGTGGGACAACGTTTGGGTGAATGAACATATTGACTACTACGCAACAATCAACGGACAACGTCCCGCCACGCCCGCAGGTCAGAATTGGACTGATGTTGTACAGTTGGACTATACTAACGCCAACCTGCGTACCGCCATGGCTGATGCCATGAAATATTGGGTGCAGGAGTTTGGTATTGACGGCTTTCGCTGTGACTATGTGAGCGGAGTTCCTGTCAGCTTTTGGCAACAGGCAAAAAGCGCGATAGACCCCGCCGATACGCTTATCTGGCTTGCCGAGAGCGACAGTCCACAATATATGAATGTCTTTGATTACGATTATGCGTGGGGATTTTCCGACAAGCTAAATTTATTTGGTGAAAATAAAAATGTTTCCGCTCTAAAAAATGCCTGTCTTGCACTTTTTAATAACACAAATTATGCCAATAAAAGCAAGATGGTTTATATCACAAACCATGATTTAAACGCTTATGACGGTACAGAATTTACACGATTTGGGGCAAATGTTTTTACAATGACTGTGCTGTTTTTTACAATCTATGATATGCCTTTGATTTATAATGGGCAGGAGCTTGGCATAAACAAATCAATGGGATTGTTTGATGTCAATAAAGTTCCCTGGACATCGGTCAATCAAAAAATGAAAACACTCGTTAAAAACATGATAGACTTAAAACATTCTCAACCCGCTTTGGAAAACGGACAACATCGTGGTTCTCTCACTTTTTACAATACAGACAAGAACACTGATATTCTGTCCTATTCGCGTAAGAAGGAAAACAATGATGTTTTGATTATACTTAATCTTTCGGGTAATGCCGTTAAGTTCAAGTTCGACGAAAATGCACCGAATGGAACATTTTCGGACTGGCTTTCGTCAAACGAAAGCACTTTGGAATTTTCTGCAAATACAGAAATCACCATTGCAGCCAACGGCTACCAGATTTGGGTGAAAAATTGATGTCCCTCATACTTTATTTACAAACAATATAACATTTTAAAAACAAACACATTATGAAAAAAATTATTACACTATCAGCATTTTTATTGTGTATTGCAATGACAAATGCACAGAACAATCTTTATTTTGTACCGACCTACACAGGTAATGCGTGGGAACAGTTTAATGATGATGGCGCTCCCATACAGAGTTTCAACATTTTGTTGGTAAACTCTACATCGGGTGACTCTGTCTATTTAGAATTGACTGCGCTCGAAAATTTTGCACACGTCTATTATTGCGAACTTCCGAGCACGAATTTCGACGTAATCCGTTTCTATCGCGTACCCCCAGGAGAGCTTATTTCAGACCCCACTTGGGGATGGAACAAAACGGGCAACTTGCCTTTCGATTACAGTCAGGGCGACCTTTACACCATGAATGAAAGTGTCTGGGAGCCGGGCGACAACGACATTCAGTACTTCACAATAGGTACTTTTAACCCTGACGCACGTGTTGTTATCCGCTTTAGACAGCCGTCGAACGAATGGGAAGCTATCTATATCTATTCGTGGGGTGGACCCGGCGAAGCGTTTGGTCCTTGGCCCGGCGCGACTTCCGAAAAAGATGCTGACGGCTGGTACGAGGTGACTGTTCCTATCGGACAAGCGGTTGGAAATGCCATTTTTAACAATAACAACGCCGCTCAATTTAATGCTGATAATGTCACCAACGTTACGGCTTGTTATGAGCTGACAACAACCGAAGCTACTGAAGTTCCCTGTTCCGAAGAGCCTGAACCATCGGCAATAGAAAAAACATCTGCTTTGCAGAAAAACATTGATGTTTATCCTAACCCTGCTACTTCAACGCTCAGTATTGACATAAAAAATATCAAACAGGTTACTGTTTTTGATATACGTGGCAGAAAAATGATGAGTGCCAACACAAGTGTTGTCAATGTTCAACCGTTATGCTCTGGTCTTTATTTTGTTGAGATACAACAGACAAACGGCACAATCTTAAAAAGCAAGTTTATAAAGAAGTAGTTCGTTTTTTAAGCGAGCATGGTAAATATAAACGTGTAAAAAATCACACAAACGACTATTGTTGTTTGTGTGATTTTTTTTGCTGACACGACAATCGCTGACCAAAACGCCTCGCGGGGAAGTACGGTATTTTTTCGGAAATAGAAAATTTTTGAGGTGCTGTACACACGAAAAAGGCGGTGGCTTCGGGATTGGGGGCATGGAGTGATTGGCTGATGAGTTGTGCTGCATAGCCCGCGCAAGCGCGTCCTCTGCCCTCGCTTACTCGCGACTTTGCAACGGAAAGCCCGACCCCGCACACGAGCCTGCGAGGGGGCGGTGGAACGCCATAATTAGTATCTCTTTCTTTCGTGTTTTGTATCAAATTATATATTTTTTGAGGATTTCTTCCAATACTCCCACGTAATAAAATGGCAGATTGAGCAATGTGAATTTTTTATTTGTCGGTGTTGTAACTTCGTCAATGGAAAAGGGATTTGACCAAATACGAATAGCCCAATTGTGTGGTGCTAAATCCATAAACAAATGCAACGATTTGAGCTTTGAATTATGTCCCGATTTTACTTCGACAGGAATTGCCAAGCTGTCGTACCGATAGACAAAGTCTATTTCCGCCTCAGAGCCATGTTTATCACGTCGCCAAAATACTCGTTTTGCGAGCAGGCTGTCGGAAAGCGTCAAAAGCTCTTGAGCTACAACATGTTCTGCTATTCTCCCACGCCAAACATCCTGAATGTCAGGCACTGAAAAAACTTCTTTCTGGATGTTAGCCACATAATTGACCAACCCTGTATCCAACCAAATCAATTTAGGTCGCTGCCTGCGATTTTGTATCAATGGCATTTGTGCACTTGCAGTAGGAAAAACTAACTCTAACAACATTGCTTTCTGTATGGTTTGAAAAGCCGTACTCATTTCTCTGGAAGAAAAATTTGTTCCGCCGAATTTTTCAAAAGCAATAATACTGCCAGCTTGCATCCAACCTGTTTCAAGTATTTCGCGAATAACTTTTATTGTGTTCGCATTTTCTGTATATTTTTCTACATCATCCCTGTACGATTGTAAAAGTGAGTCGTAAACATATTTTAACGCCACAATATCCTGATTTTCCGCATATTTTGCCACTACCGCAGGCATTCCGCCAATCAGTGTATAGTCGTTAAACAATTTTATTATTCTGTGGTGAACAGGCGTAACATTCAGATTTGTGATTAGATCAATATCAAAATCATCATTTATCCCGTTTAAAAATTCAAGAAAACAACATGGGCGAACAGCCAAATACTCAACACGTCCCACAGGAAACGATATTTTGCGTACATCAATTACGGTTTCCAAAAGTGAACCTGCCACAATAACGTGAACACCGTTTGCCTCTTCATAAAAATAGCGCAAAATGGCAACTGCTTTTTTTGAATTTTGAATTTCATCAATAAAAAGCAAAACCGAACCTTTATTGATCTTCCTTTTTTGCAAAAAAATAGCTTTAAGCAGTTCATTTACATCATCGTATTGTTCAAACAAATTGCGGTCTGCCGTTTTTTCAAGGTTTAAATCAAGAAAAACATCATACTGTTTTGCAAATTCTCGAACTAACGTTGTTTTTCCGACCTGCCTCGCACCTCTAAGTACCAGCGGTTTACGGTCGGCACGGTCTTTCCACTTCAACAAATATTCCATTGCTTTTCTCTGTATCATATCTTTTGTGTTATTTTTGCAAAGATACAAAATCTATCCTTCATATTGCACAAAGGAACGGTATAAATTGGAAAATATCTGCACAAAGGAACGGTGTAAATTGGAAAATATTTGCACAAAAGAACGGTGTAAATTGGAAAATATTTGCACAAAGGAACAGTGTAAATTGGAAAATATTTGCACAAAGGAACGGTGTAAATTGGAAAGCTGGTGTTTGCGTAAATTCGGAAATTTGAGCGATATTTGTGTGATTTTTCTTAGTTTTACAAAATGCAGACAATAATTGTTACAGGAGCAAGTTCGGGAATTGGACGAGCTATTTCAGATGTACTTGCAGCGCAGGGCTATCATATTATAATGGCTTGTCGCAATGTTGAAAAAGGGGAACGGACGAAAGATGAAATTATTGCAAACACAGGAAACAGAAATATTGAAGTTGCTTATCTTGATTTGCTTTCGTTAAAATCGGTGCAACAGTTCATTGATAAATTTGGGGAACGACGAGAGGGGAATGGCGGGATTGAAAGGAGTGGTGAGGGCTACGGGGGGAATGGCGGGGAGAGTAAGCTCAAAATATATGCACTTATAAATAATGCGGGTGCGATGTTCGCCGAACCGCTACCAACAGAAGACAGAATAGAGCGTACGTTAGCAACAAATTACACGAGTGTCTTTGCATTGACAACAGGTCTTCTTTCATTTATGGCGGACGGTAGCACCATTATAAACACCCTTTCGGTGATGGTGCATACGACTAAGATTGACCGAAATATTTTTGATATTCCGAGCGCGAAAGAGTATAAACGCCTTAATCAATATTCCCGCTCAAAAGTCGCGCTAATGTACTTTACTTATGAACTCGCAAAACGAGTGAAAGACAGCTCTGTCGGTGCAACGGTTAGTTTGCCGCCCAACATTTCTGTTTGCGCAACAGACCCAGGAGTTGTAAACACTGGCATAATAACTATGGGCAACCGACTTGACCCATTAGCGAACATCTTTTTCAGACCTTTTTGCAAAAAGCCTGAAACCGCAGCAGAAATAACTTTACGCGCATTGCGCCATCGCCAAAACAGTTTCCTCTACAAAGGACACCACTCCAATCTTCCGTTACCGCAATTGGACGAGGAGTTCAGTCGGTGGCTATGGAACGAAACCGCGACTTTTGTCGAGAAAACAGGTCGGTTCTGCCGTCAGTTACAAGAATAGAGCAATAACTTGTAACGTTTCTTTTTAATTTGTGAATTGGTGATTTATCGCCTTCAGCAATTCGTTTACACATTAATGCTCGCAGTATTTTTGTGACTTGACTCCCAAAAAATATTTTTATCTGTGGAAAAATGTGTTGAAATGCGATTTTTCCATAGATAACCGTATCCTTGTGAAAATACGAACCTGCTACAAATCTATCCCTTGCCAGCTGGCAAAAGAAAATCATAAATTCCAATATACTGTTGTAGCAGTGCAGTTAAAGTCGTTGCGGTTGGGCAAGGTCGGGCGGGGGGGGGCGGATGAGCGAAGGGGGCGGGGTGTAACTAAACTTGCCGAAAAAGTCAAAATATTTTGATTTATACCGAAAGTTTTATATCTTTGCAGGAAATTGTAGCGTATGAAACGGAAAATTGCAGAAGCCTTGTTGCAATGGAAAAAAGCAAAAAACAGAATGCCGTTGATAGTCAATGGCGCAAGGCAAATCGGTAAAACTTACAGCATTTTGGAATTCGGAATGTCCGAATATCAAAATGTTATTCATATTAATTTGGAAAAAAACAAATTAGCTGCAAATATTTTTGAGGACAATTTAACACCTTCTGTGTTAGTGCAAAAATTGGAATTTTTTACCGAAAACAGAATTTTACCGGGCACAACGCTTTTATTTTTCGATGAAATTCAGGCGTGTGATCGGGCTTTGACTTCTTTGAAATATTTTTGTGAAGATGCACCAGAATATCATGTCGTGGCTGCAGGCAGTTTACTTGGTGTAGCGGTCAATCGCGAGAAATATTCTTTCCCTGTCGGAAAAGTGGATGAACTTTATATGTATCCTCTTGACTTTGAAGAATTTCTTTGGGCAATAGGGATAGAGAATTTTGTCGGAGAAATCAGAACCCATTTTGAACAAAATTTAACTTTGGAGAAGCCACTTCACAAACTTGGGCTTGATTTGTTCTATAAATATTGTGTCGTTGGCGGAATGCCAGCTGTAGTGAATAATTTTCTGAAATACAATAGTTTTTTCACCATACAAGACGAACAGTCAAAAATTATGAACGAATATATTGCCGATATGTCGAAATATGCCACACCTGCAACAAGCGTAAAAATTCGAGCCTGCTATGATTCCATTCCAACGCAATTATCGAAAGAAAACCGCAAGTTTCAGTACAAAATTGCGATGAAAGGAGGCACATCTTCTATTTTCGGCGAATCGATTGACTGGCTGCTGTCGGCAGGAATTGTGCTGAAATGCCATAAAATAGACCAAGGTGTAATGCCATTAAAAGGACAGATTGATTTCAGCAATTTCAAGCTCTATATGAGCGATACAGGTATGCTCACAATGCATTCGGCATTTCCGTATCAGATGATTATAAATTCAATAGAAGTGGATAACGGATTCCTTGGCGGACTGGCTGAAAACTTTGTAGCACAGGATTTTGCAAACAAACGGATTCCGCTTTATTACTGGAAAAGCGGTGAATGTGCCGAAGTTGATTTTGTTGTTCAATCAGGCGCTGATATAATCCCGATTGAGGTAAAAAAAGGCAGGCATAACCGCGCAATCAGTTTGTCGAATTTTGTAAAACGCTTCAATTGTCCGTATTCAATCAAGATTTCGCAAAAGAATTTCGGCTTTGAAAACAACATTCGCTCTGTTCCGTTTTATGCTCTCTTTTGCCTTAAATTTAACTAAACTTTCGATAATCACAACAAATAATGCTAATAATCCGCTTACGGGTGGATGAGCGGCGGGGCGGGCGAGCGGGAGCGGCGGAATGGGGCGGCGGAATGTGGAATAAACGTACAGATTGAGAGAAACCCGAAGCCGAAAAAGCGTCAAGCAGGGGTACGGAAAATTCAAGATTTAAAATTTAGCAATTGAAGTAAACCATCGCTAAAAAAGGGTGCGGAGTAGTTCATGCCAACTTAGAGAAGTAGATTAATAGATGGTGGGCTGCTTCTTCATATTGCGAAATTTTAAACTTAATTTTCCACGAAACCTGAAGATGTATAAAC
>JAISPZ010000102.1 GCA_031274555.1 Bacteroidales bacterium
ACCCACCTTGCTCACCCCTATTCACCATACTCGCTCTGCTCACCTCCGCTTCCCTACTCTACTCACTAACTCACCCCACTTCTCCGCTTTCTGTTCCCACGCTTAGTTCCCATGCTTATGGGAATGTTACCCATAGCCAAAACCGTTCAAACCCACCAATCCTATCATATTTCAACCACTACTCAAAATATGTTCAAAAACCAACACGACCAACTACTGACCAAAAAAGACCTGCAATCGTATAATATTCATTTTGATTTTATTAAAATTTACTAAAAACGCGTCGTTAATAGGTGTTAAGCAATCATAAAAACCTCGCAAAGGTACGCAAAAAAATCAAAAATTTCCTATACTAATTTTACAAGCAGGGAAAACGCATTTTTATTTGTGATTGATTGTAGTAAAAAATCATTATTCCGCCCTGCTTTAAGCGCAAACCTTCTTTTCCTTTGTCCTCTTTTAGTAAGTTAAGCACACTATTGCAAAGTTTTGTGCTGCATTTTTGTTCCTTCTTCTTTGCATATCTTCCAGAAAAACAACATCCAACACCATCTGCGATTTGTTTTATTGAAAAAACACGATTTATTGTATCGTAAGAAGGAATAAGGCAGCCTCAAAAAATTTTTCAAAAACGGCTGTTCGTTTCTCCGTATAATTCTATACTGCCGTAAGACTCTGCACCACTGAGGGCTGCAAGAACGGACAAGATTATTATATCAATAAACAGATGTTTCTTACAACGCTCTATGCGAGGATCGGGCAAACACTTAAACGATTGGTGTAATATTGTTTTCGTTGCATTTGTGATTTATGATTTCCGCTAAAATACAACAAAAAATATCCATAATACACTAATGACTAAGTAAATATATACAATTTATTGTGAATAACTATTATGTTGAATAAAAATGAGAAAAATAGCGCAAAAATTGAAAAAACAGGGACTTTTTAGGCTCGAAATCATCAGTGCTGACAAACGATAGGGCTATTTAAATGCGTTTGCCCTGTTTGTCTATATGTAATTCAAGAATTTCGTGTAAATTTGCAAATGGCAAAAATCATAACCCTTACAGGGGATCTGGGAAGCGGAAAAAGTACTGTATCTTCCATACTTATAGAAAAGTTGGGCTACCGCTATATATATACAGGCGATATTCTTCGTCGCATTGCGGAACGCTACGGAATGTCCGTTTGGGAACTTAATAATTATGCGGAAACGCACCCTGAAATAGACGAAGAAGTCGATAATACATTTAAAGGGCTTGCAGATGCGGAAAATTTGATTGTGGATTCTCGTCTTGCATGGCATTTTTTGCCAAATTCATTCAAGGTTTTCTTGCAGGTTGAGCCAAATGTTGCGGCACAGAGAGTGTTTGAGGATAACGGGCGGTCGAACGAAAAATATTCTTCTAAAGAGGAAACGTTGCAGCAACTTAACAATCGCAAAAAAAGTGAGCTTAAACGCTACGGCGAGCTATACGGCGTGGACTGCGCCGATATGAAAAACTACGACCTTATTGTTGATACCTCTGATATTTCACCCAAAGATGTTGCACAGAAAATTCTTGACGGGTACCGAATTGCGTCACGCTAAACTTTTGCTAAACGCAGACATCATCAGGACATTCGAGTAGCACCCCGATAAATTTTCTCCAAACGCAAAGTGTCTGGCTCATAATTTCACTACTGCACAACAGCTCCAGACCGACTTTTGCATTAAGCAGACTTGCGTTCACTACATGACAATTCAGTGTTTGCTCCAAGTTTCAAACTTACATTCAAGTTATCTATCAGGCGAATGTTGCCGAGCCACACAGCGACACAAGCCGTTGCCTGTCCACTACCACAGCCACTGCACCCACTGCCAGCCCCATTTGTCGCCTGCCCCCCACTGCACCCACTACCCGCCTCGTCACATCCACCAACAATCCAAAAAGCAGGAACAGATTTCAGCGTTTCGCAATCAACAATCTCAAAATAATCAACCTTAAAATAATCTTCAAGCTCCGAAACCACGCGAGATTTCACAAACTCAACAGAGCCACCTGTCGCTATAACTTCCGACAGAATACGATGTATTTGTGGCGCGACAATTCTTCCCTCGTGAGTAAGCAGAGTATTGCGCGAACTTATAGCAAGTCCGTCAAACTCCCTGACAACAGGGCAAATCTCTATTCTCACAGGAAGTTTAAGCAGCAGCACCATACATCTTATAATCGACACCTGTTGAAGATCTTTTTTGCCAAAATACGCGACAGTTGGCTTAACAATATCGAACAGTCGCCGCACTACAACGGCTACACCATTAAAATGTCCGGGACGAAATGCCCCTTCCATAACCTTGTCAAGCATCCCGAAGTCAAGTTTACCCGCAATATCATTCTCAAATGCGACATCCTTGCCCTCAGGATACATTTCCTCCTCGCTCGGAGCAAACACGATGTCGCATCCCGTCCTCTCCAATAAAGCACAGTCCGCCTCAAGCGTACGTGGATATTTCGCAAGATCATCAGGATTATTAAATTGAATTGGATTGACAAAAATACTTGCCACAACAACATCATTCTCGCTACGCGCTTTATCAATAAGCGACAAATGCCCCTTATGAAGTGCACCCATAGTCGGTACAAACCCTACGTTTCCGTTCACAGATGCCATTGCCTGTTGCAAGTCTTTAACAGTATGAAAAATTTTCATTATTTGTTCTTAGAAAATTGGACGCAAATTTACATTAAAATCTTTAACGAATGAGACTTTTGCAGATAAAGTTTATAGAAGAAAAGTACGACATTTTTCGTAACTTTATCCGCTTGTGCTAATACCTTTATATATGAAACATAAAATTTTCGTGTGCATACTTGCCACAACCGCTGTAATCTTCGTCATCACAGCCGCTACCGCCGTTGCCGTTGCAACAACCGCAACAACCGCCGCAACCGCAACAACCGCCACAACCGCGACCGCAACAACAACCGCAACCTCCGCGACCGCAACAACCGCCACAACCGCCACAACCGCAGCAACAACCACCGCAACCGCTGCAACCAACACCGTCATCGACTCCATCTACGGTATAACAGACGTAAAAATACTGAAAGCGACATCGGTAAAAGACCAAAACAAATCAGGCACTTGCTGGAGTTTTTCGGCAGTCTCATTTTTAGAGTCCGAGCTTCTACGAAAAGGCAAAGGTGAGTACGACCTTTCCGATATGTATCCTGTTTACGACTGCTTTCTACGCAAAGCCGACAAGTATGTTCGTCTTCATGGCGAAACATATTTTCCTTTTGGTGGCGCAAGCAGCGATGTCTTCGACGTTCTGCGCAGCAAAGGACTTATGCCCGAAAGCGTGTTCACAGGCTTAAACTACGACAGGGACAAGCACGATCATTCCGAGATGAACCGCGCCCTCAAAGCATATTTGGATGCCATTGTTAAAGGCAAAGAAATCACAACAGTATGGAAGAAAGCATACACCGCCATTCTGAACACCTATCTCGGCGAGCCCCCAACACAATTCATCGAAGACGGCAAAACATACACCCCCGAAAGTTATGCGAAAATGCTTGGGCTTAACGCTGACGACTATGTTGTTCTGACGTCATACACTCACCATCCGTTCTACACTTCGTATGAAAAGGATGTCCCCGACAATTGGAACAGGGGAATGGTTTACAACGTTACGCTCGATGATATAACTGCGATAGCAGCAAGCTCCATTGACAAGGGCTACACCTTCGTTTGGGGCGGCGATGTCAGCGAAAAAGGATTTTCGTGGAAGAAAGGCATTGCAATCATAGCAGACGAAACGTCCGAAGATGTCAAGGGCAGCGACCGCGACAAATGGGAAAGCATGAACGACAGAGAGAAAAAAGATGCCGCCTACAAGTTCGAAAAGATTGTACCCGAATGTGAAATCACGCAAGAAATTCGTCAGCAGTACTACGACACGTGGGAGTCCACAGACGACCACGGAATGCACATCATCGGAACAGCAAAAGACAAAAACGGCAACATATATTTTAAGGTGAAAAATTCGTGGAACACATCAAACCCGCAGAGTGGCTTCCTCTACATGTCAATCCCGTTTTTCAAAGCCAAAACACTCGACATCACCGTTCACAAAGACATAATCCCTAACGAAATAAAAAAGAAAATGAATATAAAATAATGGGCGTTCCCCCGCTCCTCGCAAGCTCGGAGCGGGGTCGGGCTTTCCACTCCAATCTTTTTTGCCCCCACACCCCACCGCCCCCGCCCCACAGAGCCACCCACTACCACCCGCAGAGCCACCCCGCCGCAAAAAAGGATTTCCGCTCCAATCCCTAACGCAAGCCCCCGCACAGCCCCCGCTTGCGCGGACTATGCCGAGCGAAAGCGACTTATTAACGTTGTTAATTGTTAATTAAGGAGTTAATGATTTTCAATTCATTGCGAAGCAATAATCCCTAACGCGCCCCACCACCCGCCCTTAAAATGCCATATAAACCATGATAACAGAACAAAAAGTTAAAGAATTGATCTCCGATATGGAAAGCGACACTATTGAGCGAACAACTTCCATCAGAGAAGATAAGCTTGGTCCAGCAATATGCGCTTATTCAAATGATTTTCCAAATCATAAACATTCGGGATATATATTATTGGGTGTAAAAGATGATGCATCTTTAGCGGGAATGACGTGGACAGACGAGCAGCTTCAAACCATTGGAAATATCAAAAGCAATGGAAAAATTTTACCACAGCCATCAATAATTGTAAGTCCTGTGTTCAAATTTCCATCAGGTGAAGTTGTTGTCATTGAAGTAAAACCATCAACATATCCACCTGTGAGATTTGATGGAAGATGTTGGATTCGTGTTGGTCCCAGACGCGACAGAGCCACATTGGAAGAAGAACGAATTTTAACGGAAAGACGGATTTCTTACGCTAAGACTTATGATTTGGTCCCCGCTCTTGGTTCTGCTTTAGACGATATTAGCATTGAGTTATTCAAAGTAAATTATCTGCCGCTTGCTATTGACAAAGAGACGTTAGCTGAAAACGGAAGAACTACTGAGGAACAATTATCTTCTCTGCGATTTTATGACACCAAAGAAAAATGTCCCACAAATGCAAGCATTTTGCTGTTTGGGTTAAATCCTGAATTTTATTTGCCGGGTGCATACATTCAATACATAAAATTTTCAGGTGAAGAAATGACAAGCACCGTTGAATTTGAAAAGAAATTTTCTGGAGCATTAATTACGACACTGCGACAACTTGATGATTTCATAAAAATCAATGTCGTTAAAGAAAGACCTGTAAAAAAAGATTCTTTTCAAGAAAGTATTATTAGAAACTATCCTTATTGGTCGTTAAGAGAATTAGTAATGAATGCCGTTATGCACAGAAGCTACGAGTCTAACGCACCTATCTATATTTATGAATTTTCAAATCGTATTGAAATAATAAATTCAGGAGGATTATTTGGTGAGGCAACACCTCAGAATTTTCCTAATGCCAGCGATTACAGAAATGTTGTTTTGGCAGAAGCGATGAAAATATTGGGGTATGTCAATCGTTTTAATTATGGTATAAAAAGAGCAACAGAAGAACTTATCCACAATGGTAATGGCAAACCCGAATTTGACTTATCTTTGATAACAAAATTCAAAGTGTCCATACCGATAAATCAACAATGGAAGCAGTAATTGTTTCGCAATAGAATTAATCGAAAAGATAATATAAATCATGGCAAGCATTATTATTAGAAATATTGGACCCATTAAAGAAGCGTCATTTAATCTTAATAAGATTAATGTGTTTATTGGACCGCAAAGCAGCGGAAAAAGCACCATTGCCAAAATAATCAGCTACTGTACTTGGGTTGAAAAAGACGTGGCAACAAGTCAGTCTTTGAAAGCATATCAAGAAAATGATAATTATTTCAAGGAACGACTTGAGTCCTATCACAAACTGAAAGGATATTTTCGTTCTGATAGTTTTATTGAGTATATCAGCGATGTTATTTCACTGTCGTACAGTCAGGGAAAATTGGAAATTTCCTGGAAAGACAGATACGCTTATAAGAGAAGCAAAATATCATACATTCCATCTGAACGAAATATAATAGTACTTCCAGAAATGGAAAAAATAGAATTTCCAAATAACAGTATTCGCAGTTTTTTGTTCGATTGGTTTGACGCACGAAAAAATTATTCAAAAGAAAAAAACTTACATGTTTTAAGTTTGGATGTTGATTATTATTATAACGAAAATAATCAGGAAAATCATATTCTGGGAAAAGACGGACATAATGTTTTATTATCTAATGCTTCAAGTGGTTTGCAGTCAGTTACGCCATTAGTTGTAATGATAGACTATCTCAACAGATGGATTTATGATAAGGACGAAACTCTATCTTTTGAAATTAATGAAAAAACAATGCAAGCCGATAAAATATTGACAGACGAATTAGTTTTTAAGCCATACTACAAAGACACTTACAACGAAGTGAACACTGAGAAAAAGTATTATGATAATATAAACGAAAAAATTAGACAAAGAGATAAGGAAGTTCTGGCATTAGTCGCTAATTGGGACAGAAAAAGAAAGGAATTATTTTCCACTCACAATTCACAATTTATCATAGAAGAACCTGAACAAAACCTTTTCCCCGAAACACAACGAGATTTAGTTTATCATTTATTGGAAAAATGTTTTAATAAAGAAGGAAACAGATTAACAATAACTACTCATAGTCCATACGTACTTTATGCATTAAATAATTGTATGCTGGGAAACCTTGTATCTGATAGAATGGACGATGAAGATAAAAATTCGATAGCATGTACATCTGCATTAATCAGTCCCAATGAGGTTTCAATTTATCAGATAAATGGCGGAAGACTCGAAAATATCCAACAAAGCGACGGTCTTATTGGCAGCAATTATTTCGACGAAAAGATGAAAGACATAATGGATGATTTCTATACCCTGTTAAAGTACTATGATGATGCAGAGTAAAATTTTATCAACATTTCAGGGGCAAGATTTTCTGTCTGATAATACAGATAAAATCTATATTATGGATTATACCCGTCAGACAGATGGTGATAGAGGCATAGAGATGAGTAATATTCCACCGACAGACATGGATGCGTTCATTATTGAAAATAACCCGCAATTAGAAATTGCTTTTTGTGTTTTCAAAGACGGCACGATAAAATTATCGGGGGAAACAAGAGAAAAATCGCATTGCGAGGGTATTTTATTTCCCGCTAATAATTCAGATACAACTTGGATAACTTTTCTGGAACTGAAATATCCCAAAAAGAAAAATCTTGGTCGTGAACTAAAAAAAGCAAGAGAACAACTTTTGAGTACGTTAGATTTATTTCGTGAACAAAAAATCATAGAAGAAAAACGATTAGTTTACTTGATTTTTTCGGCACCAAAATACACAAACAGCACTCCTTTTGAAAATTGGAGTATATCCCCCCACAAGTTAAAAGAAATAAGAAAAACAAAATATGCCATTATGCGTGGTATTAACAACATTAAAGTCATTTCATCAAAAACATTACGCTAACACCCAAATACCTGTCCTGTATGGGGGGACACCCAAAACAATATGAATGTTGAACTACAAAAAAAAGCAGAAAGATTTTGCGCCTATCAAGAGCGATGCAAACAAGATGTTTTGCGTAAATTTGCGACATTAGAGATTATCACAATATGAATATGACAGGCAAAATAACAGGCATAAAATACAAACCTTTTCTTGCAGAAGATTTGCAAACAGTTGATATAAAAAAATTTGACATAAATAAAATGCCGTCATCCTGTCTTTTGAAAGACAACGAGCACACATTCGCCATCTCAAAGTGGGTGTCACCAAAAAGGACACGTTCCTACCCTTACGAAAGAGTTTATAATACCTTGAATGCCTCAAAAAAAATAACGGTAATTCCAATTATCAAAGACGAAGGGGCGGACGGCGACAGGGATTTTTTACAGTGGGATACAGTATCTTTAATGTCGCTTTTGGATGTATTTGTAATTTTTGCTTATTATAACAAAGCCGAAAAAAATCCTGCGTACGAAAATAAAATCACAAATTTTCAATTTGACAACAAATATGTGGTATCAAAAATAAAAGAAATAGAAGAATACCACAGTTCGGCGTTGCATTGGAATTTGAATGAGTTAAAAAACAATTTTCATAATATCATTGATAAAACAAAAAAAAGTTACGCCAAAATAGAAAAGCAAACAGATGTCTTGTTGCACAGCTACAAAGGAATCGAAACGTTTAAGGATAAGATAGGACAAGATGTTTCCGCTTTCATGAAATTCTCAAGAGAAAAAGCGGAAAAAGCACAATCACGAGAAATCGTAACAATCCAACCAAAAGAAAGTTTATCAACATCTACAAAAGCAAAAATCACAATTACAAATTATTTAGGTGGGCAATATTTTTTTACAATAGACGAAACACTCCTGCTCTCAAATGATATATATTTAATAGAAGCAAAACATTCTAAAAATTCTTTATTGCCAAGCATTAGCGATATTAAAGACGGACTGCTAAAAATGATTTTGTATTCCAATTTACCTAAAGTTGCTATAAATGGGAAAAAAATATCTTCAACAGGCGTTCTAAAATTAACTTCACCTAAAATCAAAAAATATTTTGCAAGTGCTATAATTCCACAATACAGACAAAAAATTTATAAAGAAAACGGTTTTTCAAAAAATCAAATTGAGTTAATCGAAAAGATAGTAGAAGAAGCAAAAAAAAACAAGTTTATATTAGAGATTTCAAAATCAAATGATTAAAAGCCCACTACGCTACCCAGGAGGGAAAAGCAGGGCGGTTGATACAATCGCCAAAATAATTCCCGACTTTGATGAGTTCAGAGAACCATTTCTGGGCGGCGGGTCGGTATTTGTATATATGAAACAACGTCATCCAAATAAAAAGTTCTGGATAAATGATTTATATTCGGAGCTATATAAATTTTGGTCAATGACACAAAAAGACGTGAGTGCCCTTGTTTCTAAAGTTTATGAATGGAAGAAAAAATATCCTGTAGGAAAAGAATTATTTCAGTTTCTAAATAAAAATGTTGAAACGTTTGATGATTTGGAAAAAGCAGCAGCATTTTTCGTTTACAACCGTGTAACATTTTCGGGCACAACATTAAGTGGTGGTTACAGCGAAAGTGCATTTGCAGAACGTTTTACAGAGAGCAGCATCAGACGATTAAATGATTTGGCAAAAGTCATAAATGGCTCTACCATAACAAATCACGATTACGAAAAATTGGTGCAGAAAGAAGGTGAAAATGTTTTTATTTTTCTTGACCCACCCTATTATTCCGCGACAAAATCGGCTCTTTACGGAAAAAACGGAAATTTGCACAAAACTTTCGACCATCAACGCTTTGCAGAAAACATGAAGAACTGCAAGCACAAATGGCTTATAACTTACGATGACAGCGAGTATATCCGCGATTTATTTTCTTTTGCAAATATTATATCATGGAGTTTAACTTACGGAATGAGAAATATTACCGAACATTCAAATCAAACAGGAAAAGAATTATTTATTTCAAATTACCTAAACCACTCGGATTACATGACACGACAAGGATTATTAAATTTTTCCGATTAAAAATTTCATCACCCAAAACAATATGAATGTTGAACTACAAAAAAAAGCAGAAAGATTTTGCGCCTATCAAGAGCGATGCAAACAAGATGTTTTGCGTAAATTTGCGACATTGAGAACACCTGTCACAGAAAAAGAGAAAGAAGAAATTTTAGAATATTTAGAAGAAGAAAAATTTATAGACGAAAATCGTTTTGCGCAACTGTATGCGGTGAGCAAGCTACGACAAAAGCAGTGGGGAAAATATAAAATAAAAGCACATTTGAGAGCAAAAAATATTTCGGAAGAAAACATAAAAGACGCATTAGACACCATTGATGAAGAAGAATACGAAACGATACGTCAAAAACTAATACAAACAAAAGGAGAACAAGTTGCACGTGCGCACGGATTTAGCACTTATGAAACGAGCATGACAAATGTTTGACACCCATGACAATTGTTGGAACAGCGAGAACAATGGACACTTGCTTACATTGCCGAGTCGCGAACAACAATCATGTAAATAAGTGTTTATGTGCGAGTTCCGTGCGACCTATTTACAACAATTTATAAACGCATGAATAAAAATAAAATAATTATATTACTACTATTGTCACTATGTATTGCAAGTTGCTCTACAAAGCGCAATACTGTCTTCACGCGCAATTATCACAACCTGACTTCATTTTATAATGTTTATTGGAACGGTCGTGAATCACTTCGTGAAATAAATCAAAAACTTCACGAACAGGCAAAGGAAAATTATTTTGAAATTCTCCCTGTTTTTCCGGGATCAATAAACGACACAACAATCACAAGCGCGCTCGCCTCAAGAGTCATAGAAAAAGGCACGATAGCAATAAAAAAACATTCCATCAAAGACAAAGGTGAGGAAAAAGTAATGTTTATAGATGATTCGTACGTGCTGATGGGCATTGGATTTTTCTACAAATATCAATTTTCAAACGCAAGAAAAGTTTTTAATTCCGTCATTTCAAGTTTTGCAGGCACTCCCGAAAGCAACGAAGCACTCCTGTGGACTGCACGGACATATATAGAGGAGGAAGACTTTCCAACGGCACAGGGATTATTGTCACGCATATCATCACCAAACGTAAAACTAAAAAAAGATGCGGCACGCATTTTGCCTCTCGTGTGGGCAGATTTCTATATTCGCACAGAGGAATATCAAAAGGCAATTCCACATTTGCAAGAGGGTCTTAAGCTATGTAAAAAGCGGGATGAAAAATCTCGCATTTGGTTTATTCTTGGACAGATACAACAACAGTCTGGAAACCAATCAGAGGCATATTTATGCTACAAAAAATGTACGATGATGAACCCTCCATTAGCGATGTCGTTCAACGCCCGTCTGAATATGGCTCTCTGTTACGAGAGTGGGAACACAGATATAAAAAGCACGATAAAGCAACTTCAAAGAATGCTTCTTGATACAAAAAATAGCGATTACTTTGGACGGATTTATTACGTACTCGGAGAGATTGCATTTCAAAATAATGATGAAAAACGCGCCGTTGATTATATGGATAAATCCATTGATGCGAGTGGTAGCGACAACGAGCGCAAACTCCTTGCTGCACGCCGTCTTGCAACATATTTTTACGACAAGAGAGATTTTATTTTGGCGCAAAAATATTACGCTATAGCTGCAAGTGTCATCGACCCCGCCGAAGAAGACGCTTACATTATAAAAAGCAGAGCCGAAAGTTTAGCAGAACTTGTTGGGTACTATCAGGCATTTATCATCGCCGATACACTTAAAATTCTCGGCAATATGGATAAGGATGGTCAAGAAAAATATGCCGATAGAAAAGCGAAAGAGTATAAAAAACAAAAAGAAGCAGAGAGAGAAAAAGCATTAGCCGCAGCAGCAAATGCAGCACCTGCCGGAGCGCAGAACAACACCGCATGGTATTTCTACAATTCACAATCTAAAAATGTCGGATATAATGAATTTGTAAAAAGATGGGGGAGGCGTGAGTTGGAAGACTTTTGGTTTCTGTCCGACAAACCACGTATATCAAGTACCTCTCGCGAAGATGAGGAAGAAAGTGAGGAGCAAACACCATCTAAAAAGAAAGATATAACACCTGCCGACCCCGAATACTATCTAAAAAATATCCCGAAATTCCAGAGTGATTTTGAAAAACTCGATTCCATCTTGGAAATAAATCTTTTCGGAATTGGTAGCGTATATTATGATAGGATGAACGAGGGGATAGAGGGCGAAAAATATCTTGTACGTCTTGTGAATGATTATCCCGCCTCAAATTATGTTCCGTCTGCGTGTGAACTGCTATGCAAAATTTATCACGAAAGAGGCGACAACAGTAACTTTCAAAAGTATGCCGACATTTTGCGAACAAAATATCCAAACACAGAACAGAACGGACGAATTAACGACCCCGATTATTACAAAAAGTTAGAGCAAAACGAAAAAATCGTTTCGACTCTCTATGACGCTCTCTACAGAGATTTCTCCTCAAATAGATACAGTCGGGCACTTGATGAAGCAAAAGATATTGAAGAAAAATATCCGATAAATTCCTACAAAGCACAAATACTCTACATAAAAGCAGTCGCAACAGGTCACGTTAAAGGGCGAGCAGAAATGAACCCATTGCTACAACAATTTTTGAATGAATTTGCGACACATCCTCTCGCCCCAAGAGTTTCAGCCATGCTGTCTTCAACCATAGAGATAAAGCCACTAAGTGGAGAAGAAACACCCACGGTGACAAAAGACACAGCTGCGATTACGTCGCATATAGCAGACACTATCCGTTCTTCATTTACAGTACCTGCGCCGAACGAGAAATATATTGTCGCACTATTTTATAACAAAACAGGTGTAAGAACGACTGTTCTAAAAATCCGCATAAGCGATTTTAACAGAAAACTGTTTTCGTCCGACAATCTTTCCGTAGAAACAAAAACTTTTTCAAACGAAAGAGCGGTTGTAGAAATATCAACATTCCCAACAAAAAATGATGCCGAAGAATATTATAAAACTTTCACAAAGGACGAATATATTTTCGGCGCATTGAACAGAGAAAAAAACGATCCTGAAACATATATTTTGTCAGAAAGTAATTATCAAAAATTACTTGAAACAAAAGACGAAGATCAATACAAAAAATTCTTACAACAATAATGAAGATACTTTTTCTTCTTGACGGAATGGCTCTCGTATATCGCGGGTATTTTGCTTTGAGCAAACATCCGCGTATTACGTCAAAAGGGCTAAACACATCTGCGGTACTTGGGTTTTTCAATACGCTTCTCGAAATCCTTCGTAAAGAAAATCCATCTCATCTTGGCGTTGCGTTCGACACGCAAGAACCAACAGCGCGTCATTTACAATTCGCCGACTACAAGGCACACAGGGAGAAAATGCCTGAAGATATTGCGACCGCACTTCCATATATAAAAAGTTTACTCGAAGCGTTGCATATTCCTGTGCTTGTCAATCCGGGATACGAGGCAGACGACATAATCGGGACGCTCTCTGTTAAAGCAAGCGAAAAAGGATATACTGTCTATATGGTCACTTCCGATAAAGATTTCGGGCAGCTTGTTTCACAAAATGTCTTTATGTATCGTCCATCCCATACAGGCACAGGCTTTGAGATAATGGGGGAAAAGGAAGTGTGCGAAAAATTCGGAATAAAGAATACAAAACAAGTTATAGATTTGCTTGGACTGTGGGGCGATACGTCCGATAATATTCCGGGTGTTCCGGGTGTCGGTCAAGTTACGGCGAGAAAACTTTTGGAGCAGTTCGGCAGCATTGAAAATATGTACGCACATACAAGCGAAATTGCGAACGAAAAACTGCGTATAAAGATTGAGGAAAATAAAAAGAACGCATTTGATTCACGTATGCTCGCAACAATTATTCTTGATGTTCCGACTGATTTTAATGAAGACGATTTAAGGATTTGTCCACCTGATATTGCTGCTACAAAAGCGATTTTAGATGAGTTAGAGATGGTGAATTTTGGAGCACGACTGCTGGAATATTATTCTTCTTTGTTTGAAGTTGAAAAGGCCGCTTCTACAACACGTGTTCCTGATTTGTTCGGTGAACGACCTGCAAAAATGGCTTCTGTGGCAGGTGTTCCTGATTTGTTTTCATCTTTGGACGAACAGGTTGATGTCGCTTTGGATGCGCAGGCATCCACCGACATCTCGCCACATACACAGAAGACATCGTCAGCAAAACAGTACGTGCAAGCGCAGCAAGAACGCCATGCGATAGACCTTACAGGCGAAAATCATATCACGATAAATCTAAAAGATCATCTGCACACACTCGCTAAGAAAGGAATTTTTTTAGAAGAAAAAGATGATTTTTTTGACCTGCGCCTCGCCTCATACCTTTTGAACCCTGAAACGCCCCTTTCTATTGCGGACCCATCCTTACAGCAATCCGCAATCAAAGCCGCAGAGCTAAAACAGCAACTTAAAGAACAACATCTCGAAGATTTTTTCTACAACGTAGAAATGCCACTTGTGTGGGTGCTTTTCAGAATGGAACGTGAGGGTATTAAAATAGACGTTGAGCAATTAGAAAAATTCAGTCATGTATTGGCAAATCAAATGGCTCAAATGGAGAACGAAATTCATTTTTTTGCTGGACATAATTTTAATATCGCCTCTCCAAAGCAACTTGGTGTTGTACTTTTTGAAGAATTAAAAATCACAGACAAAGCCAAAGCGACAAAGAGAAGCAAGCAATATGATACAGCCGAAGATGTGCTTGAAAAACTTTACAACAAACATCCTATTATTCCATATATTTTGCAGTATCGCAAATTAGCAAAACTTAAATCGACATACGTTGACGCACTTCCGCTATTGGCAGACAAGAACGGCAGAATACATACAACATATAATCAAACGGCTACATCAACAGGGCGATTGAGTTCTAAAAATCCGAATTTGCAAAATATACCAATCCGTACCGAATTGGGACGCGAGGTACGCAAAGCATTTATCGCTGACAGCAGCGATGACCTGTTACTTTCGGCTGACTACTCGCAAATAGAGCTTCGTATTGCTGCCTCGATGAGTGGCGACCCCATAATGTTAGCCGACTTTGCAGCGGGGCACGACATCCATTTAGCGACAGCTGCAAATATTTTTGGTGTTCCGCTCGACAGAGTTACAAATGAAATGCGGAGTAAGGCAAAGACGGTAAATTTCGGTATCACGTATGGAATGTCTGCGCATGGGCTTGCGGACAGGCTCAACATCCGCTTGCGTGAGGCAGCCGATATTATAAACAAATACTTCAATAAATATACAACGTTAAAAAAATTTTTAGATAGCATAATCGAAAACGCACGTATCAACGGTTATGTAGAAACATTGTGGGGACGTCGCCGTTACATTCCCAACGTCAGTTCTGGAAACAGCAACGTAAGAACTTCTGCGGGGCGTTATGCTATAAACGCACCGATACAAGGCTCATCCGCCGATATGATAAAAGTCGCGATGGTGAATATAGACAAAGTATTTCGGCAAGAGAACTTAAAGTCAAAAATGCTATTGCAGGTACACGACGAACTTGTTTTCAATGTAAAGAAAAATGAGGAAGAAAAAGTTTCAGCGATAGTAAAGGAGGAAATGATTGCTGCTGGAAGCAAATTAATCGTACCGATAGTTGTAGAAATAAAATCGGCAGACAATTGGTTGGACGCGCATTAACGCTCCGTTCACACAAAAGAATGTCAAAATCCAATGCCTCGCGCAGCAAGTGATATCCCCTTTCCTGTTTTCAGCATTGGGACACCAAAAAAAATCGTAAATATATTTTTACTTTTTACTCCATTTCATCACTAAGTCGTGTAATATTTGCTGTTTCTCATCCATATTTAAAATTTTTGCGACTATTCTTTTTGTAATAGGTGTTTGATATATGAGTTGATACATGGTTTTCGCCAATTCTTGTGCCCTGTTTAAGGTTATTGCAGATTTCGCATTTTTTTAACGCAAGTTCTATTGAACTAAGGAGCAAAAGGGGAAAGGAAGGCAGGACGGAAACCAAGATGGTAGCCGCGGGAGTTCGCGAAGGCACTGCCGCGATAGCCAGCACGAAAAGCGTCATTGTTGCTCCACCAGAAGCCGCCGCAGAAGTAGCGAACGGGCGGAGAGGCAACACCGAATGCATTGTTGATAGGGTTGAGCACAACATCGCCACTAATCATATCGTTGCCACTCGGATAATCATAATGCGAAATTGCATAATTAGATGGCCTATAAAGATCAGCAAACCACTCCCATAAATTGCCATTCATATCATATAAGCCCAGACCGGTAGGCGCCTTCTCACCTACTTTGTGGTTGTGCATGCTGCCGCCTGAACCGTAAGCAGCAGAGGTTGCAGCGTCT
>JAISPZ010000130.1 GCA_031274555.1 Bacteroidales bacterium
GTGATTTGTTTTAATTTTAAGTTCTACATTCTAACTGCGTCAGCCGTAATTGACAATTGACAATTGACAATTGACAATTATTTCGCGCTTTCAGTTGCTAATAAGTGTTTCATCTTCTCGTGATTTGTTTAGTTTAATAAATTGTTTCTGCTTATTGTTTGCGAATGTTGTTCGTTCATATCACTGCGGTTGTTTTAATTCGTAATTGATAATTCGTAATTCGTAATTGATTAGTATCTTGCTTCATTGTGTTTTTCATATTTGATGGCGGAGAAAATTGAGGAGCGGATGCGTATGTTAAAGTTCCATTCCTGACGGTAGCCGAAGGGTACCCAATAGAAACTCATGTCCCAACAGTGCAGGTCGCGCGAGAATGTGATGGAAGTGAACGTCATCTTTCTTGCAACAACATCAAAGCCTGTTCCGAATGTCATCTTCCACTTTGGGGTTATTGAAACGTTTCCTGAAAGTGTGACGGTGGAAACAATCGTATGGGTTAATTTGTTCGTCCTGTAGTTCGGGGTGAGGCGATAATTGAAAAGCATTCCTATATTCAAATTCCAGGGGACGTTAAAATCAACAGGCGCGAGATAAAGCTCCGCCTCGCTGAATAACGGCGAAGCGAAACTCTGTAGAGGTTGCTCGGTAATGCTTTCTTTTGCTTTTGCTTTTGGATTTAAATTCCACGACAGGGACACATTGAAATCACTTGAAGCAAATCGAAGTCCCTTGCCTTTATTGTTCTTCCAGAAAAATTCATTGTATTTTCGTCCGTTACTATCAACTTTATAAAAGTCGAATGAAGCCCCGACATCTATATTTAATTTTTGAAAAAGAACGGTGCGGGCACGCATTGTGAGAGGCGACCAACGCAAGGAGTCGGCAGCAATATTGTATGATGTTGAAATATTGAAATAGTCTAAAAGTTTTACGTTTTTTTCGCCCGTCACAGTGTCTTTTTTGCTGCGAACTTTCATGTCGAAAGTGTTGCCAAGACTGAAGTTTATGCTTCCGACCATGCCTGCGGGAGGTCCTCCATATACAGAGTTTGCATAGTGAGAATAAAGGACTGTCTGTCCACTGCTTGTTTCGTAAGTGCCGTAAGCACCCCAGAATGGGTTGCTGAAATCAGGATGAAAAGTGAACCCAACGCTCGGCGTAAACACATGGCGGAATGCTTTTATATAACTTTTCTTAAAACGGAAAATCCCATAGAGCTTGAAGTTGAAATTTGAGTTAAACAAAAAATCTCGTGTAGTCTTGAAACCCTTGTTTCTGACGGTTGCGATATTTCCGAGAGTGTCTTCGTAGCGATTTATATTTTCGAAATACCACAACTCTGTATATTTAATAGAGTTTGTCCAATTGATATACTTGAAAAGTTTTACGGTGGAGTTTATATCAATATTTTGTTTGATACCGTTACGGAGATTGTTACTCCATGTTTCTTTGCTGAAAAATGACGTATCAACTGTTGTAACACGATTTTCCGCATTGAGTCCATATTTGAACGTTATATTTTCGTACCAGCGGCGTTTCCCTTTTTGAATTTTCCGCTTGAATGGATATAGCTGATCAACCGAAAAGACGAGGGTGGGCAACGTTAAGTTCATTGTGCGTGTGGCGGTGTTGTAGTCTCCACCAGCGTTGAGTGCAAGATTGAGTTTTTGGGCGAAGCGCAGACTGTATGTTATATTTGAATTTGTCGTGTTTTGTAAATATTGATCTATCGTCCCTGAGTTTTTGCTGTACGTAGAATTGGAAAAGTTTACGTTTGCGGAAAAATTACTGTTAGGGTTTGCTTCGCGGGCTTTGCTGTGGGTCCATTGGATAGAAAAACCATCGCGGTGATTTCGTCCCGGAGCTCCTCTCTCGCCGTCATAGACTTGCGAATATCCAAAATTTAATGTTCCGTTAAAGTGGTAGCGATGTGCGTAGCGAAATTTGCTTCGTACAGCCCAGTCGCCCGAAGTATAGATATCACCGTCTGCCATCCAGTCAAGGTATTGGCAGATTTTCCAATAGAACCCAAGCCCTTGCATGAAATATCCGCTTCGTGCCGTTTGACCGAACTTCGGAAATATAAGCCCGCTTTCAACTTTTTTCATGTCGGGAATAACGGCGAATGGAATAATGATAGGCGTTGGAATATCTTCTATAAACATCATTGAAGTACCTACTACAACTGCTTTTGACGGAATTATTTTTGCCTTGAAAGACCTCACGTCGAAGTGTGGATGTTCTGCATCGCACGATGTAAAGGAAGCGCGTCTTATGTATGTAATATCGTCTTCTAATTTTTTTACAAGAGAGCCGTGAATATAAAGATCGTCTTCTTTTGTGATAATGTTGCGGATAAGTCCTTTGCTCGTTTTGATATTGTAGCGAAGCTCGCTCGCGTCATAAATGTTGTCGCCCTCCTCAAAGTGGGGGACACCGATTGTTTCACCTGAACTGTCTTTTGTGGGGACCGCAAAAATCTCGCTTTGTCTGAGATCTATCTCCATATAGTTGGCTTCGATCTTGAATTTTTCGTAGTTGATTTTTGCGTTATTGTGAAGATGTGTTATGCCTTGTCTTAAATCCACTGTGACGGAGTCTTTTGCCGAGTAGGTCATGGGGGATGATATGTCTTTTGAGCGGCGCAGAGAGCCGAGTGGATTGAGCGTATCACCAAATTGCCCTGTCGGGGGTTGCGCTTTTGTGCTGTCCTGCTCTTGTAGAAGCTGCGTTTTCTCAAGATTGAGCGTGTCGTTAAACACAGCATTGCCTTGCTCCTGTGCGTTTTGTCCCATTACAGGGCAAACGGCAGAAACAGCAGTTAGCAATAATAAAAGTCTTATAGCTTTCAGCATAATTTGTAAAACTCGTAAAGTTACGATTTTCATAATTGTTTTTTACTGATTATCGTTTTTGAGGGTTTATTTGGAGCGTTCCCCTGTGTCAGAGTGGCGGTGGGGTTGCATTAGGGATTATTGCTTCGCAATGAAGTCGCTCTCGCTCGGCATAGTCCGCACGGGTGGGGCACTGCGGGGTGGGGTTGCATTAGGGATTATTGCTTCGCAATGAATTGAAAATCATTAACTCCTTAATCAACAATTAACAACGTTAATAAGTCGCTCTCGCTCGGCATAGTCCGCGCAAGCGCGTCCTCTGCTCTCGCTTA
>JAISPZ010000121.1 GCA_031274555.1 Bacteroidales bacterium
GGGCGGAGGGCGGGCGGAGGGCGGGCGGAGGGCGGGCGGAGGGCGGGCGGAGGGCGGGCGAGAGAGGTGTAGCACTCGTAATTCTTAACTGATAATTCGTAATTGGACAGGGCGTGGGGTGCGTTAGGGATTATTGCAGGGCAAACGCATTATAAATATTTTACACATATAATATCCTGATAATCAAATATGGGCTTTTGCTGTTTTTGCAAAAATTGATAAAATTCAGTTTTACAAATCGCTGTATATCTGTTAGATAATTTTATAATGCGTTTGACCTGGGGATTATTGCTTCGCAATGAAGTCGCTCACGCTCGGCATAGTCCGCGCAAGCGCGTCCTCTGCACTCGCTTACTCGCGACTTTGCAGCGGAAATCCTTTTGCCTGCAGGAGGTTTGGGGGACCGTCAGTGGTGCGGGGTGTGTCGGTGGATTTAGGGTGGCATTTGTTTTGTGGACGGGCAGGCAAAAGATTATAGCGGAAAGCCCGACCGCGCACCGAGCTTGCGAGGGACACGGGAACGCTATAATTAAAGACATAATTTAATTAAAGACATAATTTTTAGTCGGTAGAAAAACCAACTAAAAAGTTTTTTTACTGTCGCATTGCTGTATCATTTCCATAACGGATATCTGTAAGACATTGATTTTCTTTTAGTTATACAGTCATAGAGTTTTTGCGGAGAGAGCGAGATTCGAACTCGCGGTACGGTTACCCGTACGACAGTTTAGCAAACTGTTGGTTTCAGCCACTCACCCATCTCTCCGAAGTGTTGCCCGAAAAAGAGTGCAAAGGTAACAATTTTTTCAACATTATACAAACTTCGTTTTGGTTTTATCTCGACTTAATCGTATCTTTGCTGACTTTATAAAATGAAAATCGTGACAGAAACATTATGACAGAAATAAGAAATATAGCGATTATTGCTCACGTTGACCACGGTAAAACAACACTCGTAGATAGAATGCTCTATCAGGGACAGCTCTTTAGAGAGAACGAAGAAAAAAGAGAACTTATCTTGGACAGTAATGACCTCGAACGCGAACGAGGAATTACAATCCTCTCCAAAAACGTTTCTGTGCGCTACAAAAATGTTAAGATAAATATTATAGACACTCCCGGTCACGCCGACTTTGGCGGGGAAGTGGAGCGCGTATTAAACATGGCAGACGGCGTTCTTCTCGTTGTGGATGCCTTTGAAGGACCTATGCCGCAGACACGTTTTGTGCTGCAAAAAGCAATTGACCTCAACCTTAAACCTATTGTCGTCATCAATAAAGTTGATAAGCCAAACTGCGACCCTGAATATGTTCAAGAAAAAGTTTTTGACCTTATGTTTTCGCTCGGCGCGACAGAAGATCAACTTAACTTTCCAACCGCTTTTGGCTCAAGTAAACAGGGCTGGATGAGCAAAGACTGGCGCAAACAAACTACCGACATAAGTTATCTACTCGACCTTATTATTGAACATATCCCCGCACCCCCAAAAAATGAGGGAACACCCCAAATGATGATTACTTCACTCGACTATTCATCATACATCGGACGTATTGCCGTAGGACGTATTAACAGAGGGGAACTTGTAGCAGGAATGAACGTTTCGCTTGTTAAGCGGGACGGCACTATTTTAAAACAGAAAATAAAAGAACTCTATGTTTTTGAAGGTCTTGGAAAAGAAAAAATAAAAATTCCAATTCCTGCCGGCGAAATATGCGCAATTATGGGATTGGAGGATTTTGATATTGGTGACACCGTTGCTGATTTCGAAAATCCTGAAGCGTTGAAGCCTATTGATGTAGATGAACCCACAATGAGTATGCTCTTTACCGTAAATAATTCTCCATTTTTTGGCAGAGAGGGTAAATTTGTGACATCCCGCCATCTCCGCGACCGCTTGTACAAAGAATTGGAAAAAAATCTTGCACTGAAAATCGAAGACACCGATTCGCCCGATACTATGATTGTTTTTGGACGTGGCATAATGCATCTCTCTGTCCTTATAGAAACTATGCGGCGCGAAGGCTATGAGCTTCAAGTTGGACAACCTCAAGTTATTATAAAAGAGATAGACGGAGTGAAGTGCGAGCCGATAGAAGAGCTTACAGTCGTTGTGAAAGAAGAGTTTTCGGGAAAAGTTATCGAACTTGTTACTCAACGCAAGGGTGACATCATTTCCATTCAGACGCGCGAAGACCGTTCGTATCTCGAATTTTCAATTCCATCACGGGGGCTTATAGGCTTACGAAACAACGTTCTCACCGTTACTGAGGGCGAAGCTGTTATGGCACATCGTCTTAAAGGATTTGAGCCATATAAGGGTGACATTGGGACACGTATAGCAGGATCTCTAATTGCGATGGAAACAGGTAAATCATTTGCTTATGCGATAGACAAATTGCAGGACAGAGGAACATTTTTTATAGAGCCGATGGACGAAGTTTATGCAGGTCAGGTTATAGGTATAAATATTCGTCAGGACGATCTTGTTATAAACGTTACAAAGAGTAAAAAACTTACTAATATGCGTGCTTCAGGGTCGGACGATGCGGTTCATATTGCACCTGCGAAAAAGATGTCGCTCGAAGAATATATGGAATATATCGGACGCGACGAGTACCTTGAAATCACCCCTGCTTCACTGCGTCTGCGCAAAATAATCCTTGATGAAACGGAACGTAAAAGAGCATCAAAATAATATATGATATTTTTTATAACATTTTCTCTACTTTTTTTTCTTGGCGGACAGTTTTACGTCTATTATCGCCTTTGGCATATCATTCCCTGCGCATGGCTACGCATAGTAATGCTTGCAGTAGGAATAGTTGCCGCAGCCTCTTTTCTGCTTTCAATGATATTCACAGACACAATATCCATACCGTTAGTAAAGATAATGTACAAGGTCGGGTCGGCGTGGTTTTTCATTCTAATGGAACTTATTATATTGTTTCTTCTTTTAGATTTATTGCGTCTTCTACCCTTTCTTGATATTTATGCCTTTTTGAATAATAATTGGATTGGTTTTGCTGCCGTTGTGGTTCTTATTGGGGGGATGATGATTTATGGGAATATTCACTATAATAACCCTAAGAGGACAGAAATTGACATTGCTACGCGAGTAATTGCTGCGGACAGCGTTACAGGTAATATTGTTACAGACAGCATTACAAAAAATGTCCCCCTTAAAATCGTTTTTGCAAGCGACCTTCATATAGGATATAATATTGATAACAAAGAAATTGAAAAATGGGTATCGCTTATTAACAAAGAAAACCCTGATATTATTTTATTTGGTGGCGACATTGTTGATAACAGTACTCGTCCTTTGGAAGTGTATGGAATGGCAGAAAATTTCAAAAAGTTAAAAGCACGCTACGGTGTATTTGGAGTTTTAGGCAATCATGAATATATTTCACAGCGTGGACGTACCGTAAAAAACTCCACTGACCCCACGTATAAAGAAATTCAGTCGGCACAAAAAGATTTTATGCCACAAAAGGGTTCGCTACCAAAAGTTGAGCAGTTTTACCGCGAAGCAGGCATTATGCTTTTGCAGGATACTGCTGTAAATATTGATAATAAAATTGTTCTTGTGGGACGTGACGACTACTCAAATGTTAAACGCAACTCTCTTTCCAATATCCTGAATATTATACCTGACAGCGTGAAAGGAACAATCCCCGTTATTCTGCTTGACCACCAGCCACACAACTTAAACGAAGCAACCGATAATGGTGTTGTTCTGCAACTTTCGGGGCATACCCACGCGGGACAACTTATTCCTGTAAGTTTGATTACTCCATTTATGTACGAAAATAATTACGGACTACTGATAAAAGATAAGACAGCTATCTATGTTACATCAGGTCTTGGCATTTGGGGTGGAAAGTTTAGAATTGGCACAAGTTCCGAATACGTTGTTATAAAATTATGAACAAATACTTCCGCAATGCAATGTATTTATGCACAATCAACTATGATTAAATACATAAAAAACGCTGGTGCTGTTTTTTACATGGTTCTTTTTTGTCCATGCTTCTTGTTTTGGGCAGACAATCTTACTATAAACGAAATACTTTTTAGGGTAGGATTAGTTTCTATTTTAGCTGCCATAGCCCTATCCTATCTTGTAAGTTTTACATCAGGAAAAACATACAAAACAATTTTAACTGTTTTATTTATTTTGTCCATTCCTGCAAATATTATAACTTGGAGTTATCTCTATACTGCAAAACAGTGGATGACAGTATCATCTCTATGGGTAATCTTTTCTACAAATACAAAGGAAGCAACAGAGTATATATCTCAATTTACAGATATTACAAATATTTTTGTTGCAGTTTTATACGTTATTGTCGGAATTATTTTAATTGCTTTTGCAAAAAACGAAAAACGCATAAGTTTCAAAAAATTGGTTGATAAAATAATGTTCCCTGTAGCATTTATTACTGTTACTCTCGTCATGATTTCTCACTACCTCACAATGGCAGTACCAACCTTTAGTTTATATCATAGTGTCATCAGATTTGCAGCATACAATAATGACATGAGAAACATGTTGCATCTGTCAGAAAATATGCCTTCAGCTTCCTGTAATTTACAAGACGGTACTTCTCATGTATTTGTTATTGTGATTGGGGAAAGTACTAATATATATCATCAAAATATTTATGGCTACAGCAGGGAAACAACACCAATGCAAAGTTTATTGAAAAAAAATGGGGAATTGATAGTTTATAAGGATGTTGTTACCCCACACGTTAGCACGCGCAATTCATTAGAAAAAGTACTTTCGTTTGCAAATCATGATTTCCCGAAAAAGATGATAACCGAGCCGAGCATTGTAGATATCGTTAATTCCGCTGGATTCACTTCCTATTGGGTAAACAATCAAGAGATAAGCGGAATGTGGCAATCCCCTGTTTGCTACGTATGTGCAAATCATTCGTATTTTCTTATTGATCTTATAAATGAGAACAATGACGCAGCTGTTATTGAGCCATTTTATAAAATACTTTCCGACAGTTCTCGCAATAAAATTATATTTTTGCATTTAGTAGGAAATCACTTTGCCTATTCAAATCGTTACCCATCTACATTTAATAAATTCGACCATAAAAATCAGTTACTCGAAGATAAAAATTTTAGAACTGAATATATGAAGCAAACAATAGACGAATACGATAACAGCATACTCTTTGGTGATTATCTATTAAACGAGATTATAGATACTCTGCGTAAAATAGACGTGTCGTCTTTTGTTTTATTTTTTTCGGATCATGGTGAAGATGTCTATGACGACAGAGATTTTCTTGGACATCAATCGGTTGTTTTTCCAACGCAATATCAGGCAAGAGTGCCTTTTGTGCTTTGGCGTTCATCTCTATATTTAAAAGAAGTTCCCGAAATTATTATTGACACTATTCGTCCGTATAATACTGAAGATTTGATACATTCTGTGGCGACTTTAATGAGAATTAGCTATCCATCCGTGGATTCTACACGAAGTATTTTTTCGCCATATTTTACAAAAAGACAACGCTTCGTCGAAAAAACAAAATGGAAATAATTATGAAACAAGCATGGCAAATATTGGTATCCAAGGTAAAATGTTTATATGCGAACTCCATCCGACCCATAAAAAATAAACTATAAACGTATGAATATTTCTCCCAATCTGACGCATCCCATTTTTGAAATAATCCGCTCTGTGGCGGAACACGAGGGTATCGACACTTACGTTGTAGGTGGATATGTTCGCGACTTGCTTTTAAGGCGCAAGGACGGAAATAAAGATATTGACTGTATGGTTGTTCCACCTGAACCTGCGAATGTAAATGCCGACGAACCAATAGGGGTGAGTTTTGCCGAAAAAGTAGTATCACAAATAGAACGGCAAACGGGCAATCACACAAAACTAAGCGAGTTCAAAACATTTGGGACGGCAATGTTCCATTTCGACGACACAGAAATTCAATTTGTCGGAGCACGCAAAGAGTCATACAGTGCTAATTCACGCAAGCCCGCAGTAGAAAACGGCACTCTCGAAGATGACCTTTCTCGCCGCGACTTTACAATAAATGCTATGGCTGCCGTTGTCTATCGTACCGACGGCACTCCTTTCGGCACTTTAATAGACAAGTTCAACGGATTGGATGACCTCAAAAATCAGGCACTCCGTACTCCACTCAATCCCGACACTACTTTTTCCGATGACCCTTTGAGAATGTTACGTGCCATACGTTTTGCGTCACAGCTCTATTTTGATATTGAAGCAGAAACGTTTGAAGCAGTTATGAGAAATGCACACCGTATAGACATTCTCTCGTCGGAGCGCATTACAGAAGAATTTAACAAGATACTTCTTTCGCCAAAACCCTCTTATGGTCTTAGATTTTTAGACGCAAGCAGACTTTTAGAAAAAATTTTACCCGAAGTTACAAATCTCAAAGGGATTGAAAAGGTCGGCAATATGGGACATAAAGATAACTTCCTGCACACGCTTGAAGTTTTGGACAATGTTGCAGATGCAACATCAAGATGCGAAGACAAAGATCATATTCTTTGGTTGCGTTGGGCTGCCCTGCTGCACGACGTGGCAAAGCCTGCGACAAAAAAATTTGACCCTGTTCAAGGCTGGACTTTTCACGGTCACGAGGTTCTCGGGGCAAAAATCGCAAGCAAAATATTCAAACGTCTTAAACTTCCTCAAAACGAAAAACTTGAGTACATAAAAAAACTTATCAACTTGCATTTAAGACCTATTATCCTTTCGGAGGATGTTACAGACTCCGCAGTACGGCGTATTCTCTTTGATGCCGGAAGCGATATTGACGATTTAATGCTTCTTGCTAAAGCCGACATCACATCTAAAAATCGTGATAAAGTTACCCAATACCGCGCCAATCTTGACTCAGTGAAGAAAAAAATTTTGGAAATAGAAGAAAAAGATCGCATCCGCAATTTTCAGCCTCCCGTTACAGGTGAAGACATAATTGAGTATTTTAATCTCACATCCAAAATCTCCGAAGAGCCACTTAAAACACGTATTCAGGAAGCATTGGGAAAAGCCAATATTCGCATTATCGACTTAATGGCAGTCGGAGTCATCAAGACCCGCATCAAAGACGCTATCCTCGACGGCGACATCGAAAACAACCGTGAGCAGGCGTGGAACTTAATGCTTGAGATTGGCGCGGAGTTGGGGCTGACGCACTGAAAGCTATATTCGGGCGTTGGGACTAAACGACTTCGGCGACAACAAAATTGCTGCCACCGATGTAGATTAGGTCGGCGGGAGTGGCGTTTTTGAGGGCTTGTTGCAGTGCTTGCTGTACGCTTTGATATGCGTTGCCGTGCAGATTTTTTTCCTGAGCCTGCTTTTTAAGTTCGGTTTCATTAAGTCCGCGAGGCAGAGGTGGACAGCAGAAATAATATGTGGCGTTTTTGGGTAGAATTTCGAGAATATGCGAAATGTCTTTATCGCTTACCATTCCCCAAACGATATGAAGGTTTTTATGCGGAGTTGCTGCAATTTGTTCGAGAGTAAGTGCGATGCCGTCAAAGTTATGACCTGTGTCTGCAATCGTTAGGACAGGATAGGGAAGAATTTGCCAACGACCTTTTAGTCCTGTTAGAGTTGTTACGTTTTCAAGTCCGCTACGTATAGCTTTTTCGTTTATGCGTTTAAACTTCTTTGCAAGCAGTTCGAGTGAGCAAAGAATTGTTTGCATATTTTTTCTCTGATATGAGATACCTGACAGGTCGCTTTTTATATTTTCGTAAAGCAGTTTTTTGTTTTTTAAAACGTCGAAGTGCCAACTGTTGGTGGCTGCACCGTCACGCGGAATAACTGTGTATTCTCTGTCGGCAAAAATAATTTCGGACGCTTTTTCTATAAAAATGGGGGCGGTTTCAGGTTGCGTTTCACCGATAACCGTTTGCACACCGTCCTTTATAATTCCTGCTTTTTCGGAAGCGATTTTTTGGAGCGTATCTCCCAAAAATTGAGTGTGGTCAAGCGAAATATTTGTGATAATTGAGAGTTCTGGAGTGATAGTGTTTGTAGAGTCCAACCGCCCACCCATCCCAACTTCAACTACTGCCATATCAACTTTTTCTTGCGCAAAATAATCAAATGCTAAAGCGGTAGTCATTTCAAAAAAAGAGATTTTTTCTGCGTCAAAAAGATCTTTGTGACATTCGTAAAAATTTACTACTTTCTCTTTTGGTATCATTTCACCGTTAATTCTTATACGCTCTCTAAAATCTTTTAAGTGTGGCGAAGTGAAAAGCCCTGTTTTATATCCTGCCACTTGCAGTACGGCAGCAATAGAATGAGAACAAGAGCCTTTACCGTTCGTGCCCGCCACATGGACGCTTTTGAATTTGTTTTGCGGATTGTCAAACAAATTCATCAACCATACAGTCCTTGAAAGATCTGGCTTGTACGCTGCTGCACCAATACGTTGAAACATCGGCAGGGCAGCAAACATATTTTCAATTATCTCTTCGTAAGTTCTCATATTTGAACAGCTTCCCCTGATTTTAAACAGTTTCTTCTCATTTTAAACATTTTAAGCATTTTAAACAGTTCACTCGACTCACTCAATTGTTTACTCAAAAATCAATGAAACGCCGTATTGCTGGAAATTATCATAATTGCGGAATTGACCATAAGGGTTTATGCCGTAATATGCACTTAATCCAATGCCAAGGCGGGAAAAATAAGTGTCCTGTAAGGAACTGTAGCGCACTCCTGCAAAAACATTGAAACACCAATTGCGCGTATCATCGGAATTTACCAACTTCCAAGTTCCATTACTTAATTCTTGCATTGGATAATTGTAGCGGGCACGGTTACGAATTTCGGCAGAAGCTATCGCCTGAAAATGTTTTACAGGCTTGCTTTGAAATTGATACTGAAAATATAATTCGTAATCGCCTTTTGCAGACCCTATAAGCGAAGCTATAGACGGATCTATATCACCGTCAAACGCCATGTAATAAGACTTGTTACTTACAAAATTATGTACTGCAAAAAATCCGAAACGAAAAGCGTGATTTATTTCTCGGTCTGTCGTTGGGGCATTTAGCGTAAAGACAAATTCGGTGAAATTATACGATACGTTTATACGCCTTAATAACAGTCCATTATCCATTCTGAAAATAGTGAGTTCATCCCCGATATGTGTGCTTTCGTGACGGAACGGATTTATTTGAATTGAATAGTTTTTCAGGAAGCGATTGCGACCGCGAGTATTAAGTTCATGCAAGAAAGCAAAGGTGGGAGCGGAAACGCGATATGAGGTGTTTATAACAGGCGAAGAATGTGATATCATATCAAGCCACACTTCAACAATCAATGGGATAGCTGCTGCAAGGGAGTATGTGCCATATTCGTCGCTGCCAAGTATGCCACCCCAGACAGGTATGTTCACACCAAAGTTTACGAAAGTGTAAGTGCGCATTTTCTTCTCGCCTTTCTGCACATCGTATTCTCCATGATTGCTTAAATGTGCAAAATCAACACGTGTGAAGGACGGAGTATTTTCTGCCCAAAACGATTTGTTGTAAGGTACGCTTTTCATCCAGCCTCCTGCAAAGCCATTCCAGACAGCCCGCGTGGTGTCGGAAAGCACTTGCGCTTGCACAATATTTGTACAAACGCCGAGCAACAGGCAAATCACACGCACTTTCCTCATCTTAATATCAGTATTTCGTTTTATCTGTTTTATTCTGCCACATCTTGAATGCTTGCAGTCCCTCGTCCCTCATCATTTGCACAACAGGAATAGAGCGTTTGTCGTACGGAAGTGCGATTTGCTTGTAGATAAAAGAATCGTCAAAATCAATTTTAGCCGCATCTTTTTTTGTGTTGGCGTAATATACCTTGTCTATTCTTGCCCAATAGATAGCCGAAAGGCACATCGGACATGGCTCGCACGAGGTATAAATTTCGCAACCTGCCAAACTGAAACTGCCAAGTTTATTCGCAGCTTTTCTAATGACGGATACTTCGGCGTGTGCGGTAGGATCGTTTTTAATTGTTACCATATTATGCCCCGAAGCAACAATCTTTCCATCTTTTACGATAACAGCACCAAAAGGACCTCCGCCCTTTTCAATGCTTTTTTTTGAAAGCGCAATGGCTTTGCGCATCATCTTTTGACTGAATGTAGTGTTCATATTTTTATAAATGTAAGATGCTCAAAAGTATCACTATAAGCACACAAAGAGCGCATCAAGAGTGCCGAAGCATCGAGATGCGCTCAGAAGTGCCTGAAAACTATCTTTTTACAACCTTTGCATTAACGGTATTTCCTTCGGTGGTAATCACTTCAAACAAATAAATTCCTTTCTGCAGTCCGCCCATATCAACTTGTGAATCGTATTGTTGCAGAACCATCTTGCCTAACATATCATATACGCGAACTATTTTGCAATCAATAGCAATGTTGGCAACATTCGTAGTAGGGTTAGGATATACGACAAGTCCGCCACGAGTATTATAAACATGCTCAATCGCAGCGTTATCATCAACACAACCTTCCTGCGATATTGCAGACAGACCACCTGTTGAACGAAATACTTGCACAGTATAGCAGTCTTCGTCCGAAGTGCCTGCACTGTCAATATATACTTGACCGTAATTTAACGATTTGATTTTTGAGCCGTTACGATATATCTCGTATCTCACGTCAAACAAATCATCATCAATTTCTTTGGCAGATGACTCATCCCTAAAGTTGGCAACAATGCCCCAATTTCCATCTATGTTGGCATCTATGGCAGACTGCCACGTTGCCCCATTATCTTCGGAATAAAAATTGCCGTCTGGGTTTGTCGGGTAATAGTCTATCGCCAATGGGCGGTTATATAAATCGCCGGAAGCTACTTCAATACCTGCAAAAATTTCTTCTGTTCCTGTAATGGCAATTGGTGTAGAGAGCTTGAAATTGTTCCATCTATCTCCATCAAACGAAGTAATATTAGATCCCTCAACACGTTGTCCATTAACAAATACTGCGAGTTTAAGTTCCGATGGAATTACCGTTTCGGCATCATCCGAAAACAGGAAAGCCGTAATAGAAGTTAGATATTTGCCTTTCATTCTTTCCAAGTATTGTGATGCGTAACGATTGGCTGCTATAATTGGATTTCCTGCATTTCCTACTCTCTCACCGCGTATAAATTTTCCACCTGTGTAGGACATACCGTAAGAACCTGTCGCATCTTTGTAAAATACTTTTACTGGCGCACCTGAGGCTTCTCTGTGAGCAATAACGTCTAACGGTGCAGCAGAGATTTCGGTGGATACTCCAAACTCGTCCATCTTGAAATTATAAAAGTTGCGGTTCGCACCCGAAGAAGCACGAAAACGTACACGGAACAAATGCCCGGCAGCAATATTAGAAATATCAATTGTAGTGGGAAGCCAATCATATACCTTGTTTACAATAATTTGACTTACTTTTGTCCAAACTGTATCTATTCCAACTTCAATAGAAACCGTATCTTTAAGTCCAAGAAATTCCTCTATATTGGAATATATAGTGTGCATATAAGATAGTATGATTTTGTTTTTGGAAGTGGCATCAAAAGGTTTACTTGTGAGAGAGAGATTGTATGGTAGCTGGTTGCCACCGCAAAGAAAAATAGCTGCCTCAAACCCGTTAAGTCCTGAATATTCCGACATCAGCCACGCGTTAGACAGAGATGATTCGGTCGTCCAATAGTTAGTTTCATAAGAGCCACTTTCAAAATTTTCAGAGAAAGGAATATCATAGTTATCCACAACAACAGCGTTCACCACGTCTGTCATTCCAGATTCCAAATAAGTGGTGGTATTGACATAGTCATATACGGCTGAAACAGAGTATAAAACAGTGCCAGCAGGGGCGTTGGTATCGGTATATGTTGTGCCCTCATAAGCCTCAATTCGTCCGATAAATTTGTCGTCACGATAGATATAATAGAAATCTAAAGTATGAGTGCCGTAGCCTGTTGGAGTGCTCCACGAAAGATTTACGTGATTGCGTTTGGCAACATTCACCTCTGCTGTAAGGTTGTGAGGACGATCGACTAAATCAAGCGTATCAGGGATTTGAATAGCCCAGCCCCTTCTTGATAAAGTATTGTAGCCTGTCCAACCACAGATAGTAAGCCCATCGGCAGAAATGTCCATAGGTACATCCATAATACTGCCGTCAGTAGGAAAATGGAAAAAGTCTGAATTATCCACTTTCGGAACTTGCATATTGGGAAGATATTTGTCGATAAACTGACGGAAATTCATATATCCCAACTTTTCTGACCAGATAAAGGCTATTCGTCCGCCTGTTTCAGATACTGATTTAAAACCTACAACAAAGCCGTTGTTAGAAACAGCGGAGGCGGATGAACCCGAAGGTCCAAATACAGTAAGTTTGTTTTTTTCAACATCATACAAAGAAGCGCGAGAGTCTTTTGATGTTACGATATATTTACCATTGGGACTAACTCCATTGGCTTCGCTCTGGTTATTTTCGTCAAAAAGTTTATATTCGGTAGGGGATGTCCAGCCAATAGCACTGCGAACTCCACCATAAATTAAGCGGGAAACCCATCCTGCAGCAGTATTCCCGTCGGAAGAAACACTATAAATCCTTGCTCCCTGGTCGCCCTGACCTGTATTTGCAGGAGAGGCAAACGCCATAGTATCTGTTATATAGTCGTTACCATTCCATTTCCATACGAATGGAAAAATTTTCGATGCACTTTCTCGCGCAAAACTCATCCCATATACGTTACCGTTAGCGTCAATAGCACTAAGACATGATGACAATGCTTCCCTCGAAGAAGGTGTTACACCGTAACGTCCAAGTCCGACACTATATACCGAATCGTTTCTCCAAACACCACCATTTACGATAGGTGTACCATCTATAGTGTAATTATTGTCATAAAAATTCACTGCCGCCTGCTGGTTATCATTTACATCAAAAGCATTTGTTGTGTGGGGTAGAGTTTTAATTTGGCTTGTGATAAGATTGTAAATATATCCATCATTGGCAGATTTTCCTGCCACATATTTGCCATTTGGTGAAAGTGCATTTGCAACTCCTAAATCCAAATCTGTAAATTCAGCCTGCATTGAATACAAATTTTCAGGATAGTTTTTCCAGCCTGTGGCATTTAGATAAAGAGATTTGGTACTTATCGGAATTATAACTCTTTTGACGAATGGATATGGCGTATATCTGTAATCATTGTTGAGCGAATAGTAGGCACTTGCACATACAGGAGGAGTTGCGGCTTTAACAACTATCGTATCCACGTAGTGAGCACCGTAAAGCCCATAATTCATGATGAATTTAAGCGTGGACGGCAAGGTGATTTTATTGATCATCCTGTTACTGTTTGTATAAAGCGCCATACTCACAATAGTATCAACACCCTCTGGAATGGTGATACTTTTCGCTGTTTTTGAATTTGGGATATATAATACTTTGTTTTTTTGCTTATTCAGCAATATTCCGTCAGCAGAAGCATATTTGGTGTTTCCGGCACCAACTACCACGTTGATATAAGTATTTGCAAAGGCTGTTCCCTGTCCAGCATCGGGTATATCAACGCATCCATCAGGAATATTAATGGTAGAAAGTTCGGTGTTACCACGAAATGCGTACGCACCAAGATATTTTAGTGAGGTAGGCATATTTATGGATGAAATTAATGTGCAACCGTCGAATGCACTCTCACCAATAGTATCAATACCGTTAGGAAGAGCTATTGTTGCAAGAGAACTGCAAGAAGCGAAAGCAGAAATGGGAATTTTTGTGATAGAATTACCAAGGGTAACGCTGTTTAGATGTGGACTTCCACGAAACATCCTGTCGCCCATTTTTGAAAGCCCCGAAAGATTTATACTCTGTAATGTGTCTATAAGAGCAAATACGTTGTTTCCAATTTTTGTGAGGGCTGCGTTATTTGTAAATTCGACATTCACAAGACTTGTTTCACTAAACGCTTCATCACCAATTTCAACAAGAGTTGAGGGAAAATTAAAGTTAGTGATAGGGCAGTAATAGAAAGCTCTTTTTCCAATTTTTGTAAGACTGCTTTCAACTGTAACGTTAGTGAGATAGGTACATCTTTCAAACAGGTTATCAGGAATAACGGTCATTGTGGAAGGAATTGTAAAACTTGTTATGCCTCTGGGAACGGCAACGATAGAATTGTCGGAACGCAAGTAAAGCACTCCATTGCTGCTTGTATATACAGTATTACCGCTATGGCAATCAATAGATGTTCCCTTAAAGTTGGTAAAAGCAGTGCCAATATCTGTAACGCAGGACGGTACGGTAATTGTTTTAAGATTGTTAGGGTTCAATTCGGGGGCACCGGAAGCGAACATTGTGGGTGGTAACAAGGTGAGGTTGCATGGCTCTTCAAAAATGACAGCCTTTAAAGATGTGCACCCCTCAAAAAAGTTGGGCGAAGACAGAATATTAGACACGGAAGACGGAATTGTAAACGTGTCTATCGCGGCACACATCGAAAACGGCTTTGCTCCAAAACTTTCTACAGAGGATGGGAAAATAACTTTTTTCACTAAGGCACATTTGTAAAACACGCTGTTGCCAATGTCTTTTAAGGACACCATGTTTGACAAATCAATATTTGCAATGGAAGGCATCGTGCTGCAAGCATAATTTTCAATTTTTTGGGCAGTAGAGGGCAGTACAAGAGATGTGAGGTTTGACATTTTAATTTCGTATGTAGCTCCTCCTATCGGACTTGTCATCCAACTTTTATAAAGAGCATATTGGGGTATGGTATCTGCGCCATAGCGTGTGGTGCTGGCAAGATCTGTTCCGCCAATGGCGTTAAATCCTGTTCCATTAGAACCTGTATATGCTACAATATTACATCCGCCCAAGTCAAGTGCGGTGAGGTGTGTGAGTGAATCTCGTATAAATCTAAAGTCGGTTGCGTCAATCGTACCGGTTACGGTGAGATGTGTGACTGTTGAAAGGGATGCTGTTCCTATAGCGACACGTAAAGCAGGGCTAACGCCTCCACCGGTGGAACTTGTGATGGTAGTCTGTGCTGTAAGTGTTGTAAGTGTTGTAAGTGTTGTAAGACAGAACAGAACGAGCGTAAAAAGTAGTGGCTTCTTCATAAGAGTATTGTATTGTGTTATTATTGGCTGCAAGAGCAGATAAAGTTACAGATTTTTTTTTAATTCGGGATTGTTTATTTTTACGAAGTTTAGGGCAAACGCATTTTAATTTGTGATTATTGTGGCACATTTGCAATTTGAGGTGCTGTAAATTGTTAATGTGCCTATAAAATGATTTATACCGCTTTTTTTGTAATTTTGCGGCGTAAAATTTACTGTAGAGATGGATATTTGGAGTAAAGAAAAACGGTCGGAATGTATGTCAAAAATCAGGTCAAAGAATACAAAACCTGAATTGGCGTTGCGCAAAGCTCTTTTTGCAAGGGGCTTTCGGTATCGTGTGAATGACACCAAACTGCCCGGAAAGCCTGATATTGTCTTGCCGAAATACAAAACGGTTATATTTCTACACGGCTGTTTCTGGCACAGGCACGAGGGTTGCAAATGTGCATTCACCCCAAAAACAAACACAAAATTTTGGGTTGATAAAATCACATCTAACAATGAGAGGGACAAAATTAATTTGCAGAAACTTACTGCGTTGGGTTGGAATATTCTTACGGTTTGGGAATGTGAAATACGGCACGAATACAAGCACGACATTACGCCCTTGATTGATAGAGTTGAGGCGGCAATACTTGAACAAGTTCCAAAGAGAATGTCTGTGAAATTTTATGAGGAAAGAGAAAATGAAATTTTAATGGTTGCTGAAGATATTGTTGAATATCAGCTGACACCTAAAAATAAACTTTAACCTTCTGTAAAACCGTGTTGTTTCAGCGTTTTAAGATTTTGTTTGCACCCCCACGCTAAACGGTCATTTAGAGACTTTTCCCCTGAAATAATATCGTTCATTACATTCCACTGCCAATCTTTCAAAATGCGCCGTCGCTTGTCCCACGCAACCATTTTCTGCAGCAATTCAATGGTTATTCCGTGGTCGGCACTTGTAGTTTTTGTTTCTTCGACTTTTGGCTGTTCTTCGAGCTCGTCTGCCTCTGCAAGTAAATCAATATTTTGTTCACAAACGATTTCGTAAATTCGCATTGCCTTGGCTCTGTTTACATCGGTCAAAACACGATTGAATTTTACAGTATTTGCCATATCAAAGCCTGCAAATGATTGTTGGCTTGTATTGAGAAAACCTGTGTCCCTGCCCCATTGTTCAATTTTTTTCCAAAGTGCATAAGGAATTGACCGCAACAAAGATATTTCATACTCTCTTTGCAGGGCATCAATATCTAATTCATCGGTAACTGATTTTCGCTTTTTAAGTTGTTCCTCGTTTGCAAGGTCAGATTTAATGCTGTCTTTATCAATATTCCATTCCTGCTGTTTAACCGTTTCCCAACATTCTTCTTTCTTTGCCCACTCGATAAAATGAGAACTTGGGGAATTGTGCAAAATAAATTCATTCAGTTGTTTCATTAAAGAATACAACACTGCTTTTAATTCTTCGGAAATGCTTTGATTTTTCCAAATTTTCTCTAAATTCAACCTATAATCAGTAAGATAACCAAATAATGAAATGGCGTACGGAACAACGGCATTACGCATATCGCCTATGCTGTTGGGTTTGATACCGTACAACTTTTCGGCTTCTCTGAAAATTATAAATTTAGAAATAGCATCTTCAAAATATACACAGGTTACTTTCTTTGGCAAGTTGTGATTTATAAACTGCGCATAGTTTTTTTCGTTTCCGCGAACAACGAAATGCGGACCAATCACAATTTTTTTGCCCTCCTGAATTTCGCTGTATGAATTGACAAACTTTGCCAAATCGGTTTTTTTGAACATCTGACTTTTTGGGTACTTTAAATCAAACTGCTTTTGACGGGCTTTAGAAAAACCATCTCTCAGGCGCAAATTTTTATACTGTCCGTTGGCTCGTTCAAAAAACCAAATTGTTGGAATACTGCTTTTGGGAGTAACAGGCGAAAATGAGCGGCGTGATATTTTTTCCAATTCAATAAGAATTGGGTTGTTAGCCGAAAAGTCGGCATCATTAACCTTATTTTGAGTGTTGGCGTATTTTGAAATTTGCGAAACTATATCGCTGTATGTTTCTTCTTTTTTGATAACCGATATTTTCATTTGCACAAAAATGTTAGAAATATCGGCTTTGTCTTTGTCCCAGGTATGATATATTGAGGCGGTTGTCTGTCCGCCGTTCACGATTTGCAAGTTGCTGATTTTTTTTACAAAATGCCCTGTTTCGTCTATTTCTATGTGGTCAGCGGTGGCAGAAATACCGTTGTTAAACGCAAGGAACATATGCGGCTCTTCGTTGATAGTTTTACGAATACCCTTGTTTATTTTACCTGCAAATTGCAGGAATGAACGCACATTCTGTTCCAACAATCGTGCACCAAACTGTTTGTACAACATCGCCAAACCTTGTCCGGGCATTATGGCAATGTAAGATTCATAATCGGGGTTTTCAATCGGTGCTTTCAAGCAGGAAATTTGTATATTCTGTTCTTCAAAATCCAATTCAATAGAAATGTGCGACTTTTCAGAAATAGCATACAGACGGTTAATGTCAAAAACATTGTAATAAATATCCTGTCCCGCAATTCTTTCCTGCTTTGGAATGTCGCCATTGTATGTGCCGTTTGTAAGAATACAGGCATTTACCCGCACAAGTGTTTCTCTTAATTCTTTAAGTTGCGCCAAATCATAGGCAAATTGAAAAATTGGCGACGACTCATCTATTTCATTTGAATATTCGTTGTAAAATGCTTTACGAAAGAAATTTGAAACGCGCTTTGCGGCTCTGTCTATATCTTCCTTTGCTATTCGGGCTACATTTTCTGTATTTTGAAAAATAGAAATAAACAAATCAACCGTTTCGTAATTGTCAGACATTGCGTAGCCATTGATTTTATGCTGTTTCTTTGTGCCTAACTCCTTTTCATCGTATGCAGGTGTAGCGTTCTCGGTTTCGCCTGCTTCTGAAAGCATTTCAATAGCAATTTGTGTAAAAAGTTGTTCCTGATTTGCACCTTCTTCGGCGGTGTCCTGCATTGTCTGAATTTCCTGTAACAGTGATGTGTAATATTTTTCTACTTCGGTCATAAATTAGTAATTGTATTTAACACAGTGCTTTCGGCAACTAAATATTCATTGCACTGAGCAAGAATGATTGAATATTTTACATCGCCTACACCGTTGCGGATTTCCTTTTCTTTAATGCGTGGAAAATCGTCTTCTATTTTGTAGTAATTTTCATCGCGTATTTGATAACATTTTTCTTCGTACAAGTGCGTATGTTTTTCAAAATAGCCAACTTCCAAAAGTTTGTTATTGAATATATTCAGTGCTAAAACATTATCCTGTAATGTTTCACGGATTGCACTAACTTTCGCGTTCAAACTTTCGCCGTTTTTCTTGGCTGCCTCAACAGACAAATGAAACAAAAACAAAGTTTCCAAAAG
>JAISPZ010000122.1 GCA_031274555.1 Bacteroidales bacterium
AGCGTGGGTGGGCAGCGGCGGGGGATGTGGGTGGATGAGCGTGGGTGGGCAGCGGCGGATGGGATGTGGGTGGATGAGCGTGGGTGGGCAGCGGCGGGTGAGCGCGGGGTGGGCGGGCAGCGGTGGGCGGGCGCGAGCAAGGGTGAGCGGGGAATGTGGGTGGGATGTGTTAGGGATGGTAGCGGTTATCCTTTTTCGGCTGTTTTGCTTTGCTTCGCCGACCGAAAGATGTGAGGGTGGGGCTGTTGGGCGGAACGGTGGTTTTTGCTCCGCCTGTTGGCTGAAAAACATTTGCGGCGGGTTGTGGTGCGGACGTTGGGCTGCAGCGTTTTTGTGGTCGTAGCCGAAAAAGATAATAGCGGACAGCCCGACCCTTGTTTGCAGCTGGGAGCCGGGATTGGGTGGGGGCTTTGTTTATGCTCGCAGGGCGTTGAATAAGGTGAAGGGGTGGGCAAACAAGGGGAACACCCAAATATTTTTAATGCAAGAGGGCTTTGTTCTTATCTATCAACTTGATGAGGGCTTCTACCGAAGTGCGGGAACGACCGCCATCGGCAGGGGTGTTGAGGCAGTAGTCCACCAATTGGTCAATGGTGGAAGTTGCTACGTGCAAGCGGGTGTCGGAAGAGGCGTAGTAGATGAACACATCTCCGTTTTCGTCCACAATCCAGCCGTTGGAAAATAAAACATTGGATACATCACCTACGCGCTCTGCACCTGCGGGTGCCATGAAATGTCCGGCAGGCTCGGCAATGAGCTTGGACGGGTCTTCCAAATCTGTCATATACAGATATAGCACGTAACGCAAGCCCGCCGCGCAATTTCTTACGCCATGAGCCAAATGTAGCCACCCTTTGGGGGTCTTGACAGGACTTGGACCTTCGCCGTTCTTCACTTCCTTGATGGTGTGGTATTGACGGAAGTTGATGATTTTTTCTTCGGTAACTTCTGCCTTGGTAATATCGTCCACCAACGTCCAGCCGATACCACCGCCACTGCCTGTGTCAATAAATCCGTCCTGCGGACGTGTATATAGGGCGTATTTTCCATTGACAAATTCGGGGTGAAGCGTAACATTGCGCTGCTGACTCTTAGAAATGAGATTTGGCAGGCGTTCCCACTTCTGTAAGTCTTTTGTGCGTACAATGCCGCAAGAGGCGGTCGCAGCTGATAAATCACCCTGTTCTGCGTGAGGGTCTTTACATTCGGCACAGAAAAGTCCGTAAATCCAACCGTCTTGGTGAGCAACTAAACGCATATCATATACGTTAGTTTCGGGACTGTCCGTGTCTTCGAGCAGAACAGGGTAGTCCCAAAAGCGGAAATTATCAATCCCATTGGGACTTTCAGCAACCGCAAAAAACGATTTGCGGTCGTTGCCCTCTACACGCACCAAAAGCACATATTTGCCGTTCCACTTAATGGCACCTGAGTTGAAAGCACCGTTTATGCCGATACGTTCCATCAGGAAAGGGTTGGTGTGTTCGTCCAAGTCATAACGCCAGAAAAGTGGCGTATGACAGGCTGTTAGAACAGGATACAGGTAGCGGTCGAAAATTCCGTTACCCTGCTCGATTTTTTCATTTTTGCGCGTCAGTAGTGCCTCGTGCGCTACTTTTAAGGCGTCGAGTTTTGTATTGAATGTGCTCACAATATGATGGTTTTCGGCAGACATTTTCTTGATTTAACAGAAATTCTGCTCTCTGCATTATCGAAAACGTCTGTTTGAGTTAAACAATTAGAATTGCGCGAATTTAGCAATAATTTTCATTCATCTGTGAGTAATTGAAAGATTTGATGTAAATTTGTTTATATTATGCGTACACTATGGTTTTTATTTGAGAAAGAAATGAAGCAAATTTGGCGAAATTCAATTATGGTGCCTCTTATAATTCTTTTGCCAACTCTTGAACTGCTTGTCTTTCCGTTTGCAGCAACATTTGAAATAAAGAATGTGAAAATTTCTATTGTCGATGAAGACCATAGTGAGAGTTCGAGAGGGCTTGTTCAAAAAATTACATCATCGGGATATTTTCAAATTACCGATTATGTGGCTTCGTACAACGAGGCTCTTGACAATATAAAAAGTTCTAAAGCGGATATGATACTCGAAATCCCGCAGCATTTTGAGAAAGATATATTAAGTGGCAAACGTGCGTCAGTTCAGATTTCTGCAGACGCTGTCGATGGGACAAAGGCGAGTATCGGCAGTTCGTACCTGAATGTAATTTTGATGGATTTTGCTGCTGCTAAAGCTACTGCCGCCGCCACCACGCGAGCGTCTGCGCGGGCTTCGGATGAATACGCCACCAAAGCTGCTACTACGCGAGGCTTTGATGTTTCTATCTCGGAATACGCCACCAAAGCTGCCTCTGCGCAAGCTCCCGACGTTTCTACATCTGAATACGCCGAAACTGCCCAAATCACAGTTACTCCGCAATATCGCTACAATGCGCTTCTCGACTACAAAACCTATATGGTGCCAGGGTTAATCGTAATCATGCTTACGCTGGTCGGTTGCGTGCTGACCGCTCTGAATATAGTGAGTGAGCGCGAACAGGGGACACTCGAACAGATAAACGTCAGTCCTGTAAAGAAAACGTATTATCTGCTCGGCAAACTTATTCCGTTTTGGATCATAGGTATTATTATTCTCTTAATAAGTTTACTTATAGCGTGGTTGATGTATCATATAGAGCCTGTCGGAAGTGTATGGTTGATTATTCTTCTTTCGAGTGTTTATATGCTTGTTTTCAGTGGTTTGGGACTGCTGATTTCGGTGTCGTCAAATAATATGCAACGCTCAATGTTTATCGCATTTTTCTTTTTGATAATTTTCTTTTTGATTGGTGGACTTTTTACTCCGATAAGCAGTATGCCAGAGTGGGCGCAGTGGATTGCTGCCCTTAATCCTGCTGCTTATTTTATTGAAGCTATTCGTCTTATTGTTTTGAAAGGGAGCACACTGCATGATGTTTCCCGCCACCTTATTATGCTCGGAGTATTCGCGGTTCTCTTTAATGGTCTTACTGTCATCACCTACCGAAAGGTTCGCTAAATTTGCTGCGATTGTTGTCGGTTTTGCCATTCTCATCTACCAAAAGGTTCGCTAAATTCTGGCAGAAGGTTCGCTGAATTTAATCTCTGAAAAAATCTTCGCTAAACGGCTGAAAATACTTGAATTTTAATGGTATATCAGGGTATTCCGTAACGAATTTTTTATATTTCTTTTCGTTAATGGCGGACTTATTATATTTCACCTCTATCGCGAGCGGGTTATCGGGCAGAATAAAATCTATTTCATTGCCGTCTGTCGTTCGCCAAAAATAAACATTATCAATATTGTTATTTTCGAGCAAATATTTATAATATGCGGTTTCCCAAAAGTTACCGATATTAGTTCGTAATGCAAGAGGTTGATAATTATTTAACAGGCAGTTTTGCAGCCCTGTATCTAACGTGAAAACCTTAGGCATTTTTATAATTTCCTTGCGGATATTTTTGTAAAAAGGTTTAACCAACGCTATATGAAAACATTTTTGAAGTATGGAAATATAATTTGCAACAGTGTCGTTCTTTATATGTAAAGTTTTTGATAATTCATTTATATTGACAAGGTTACCTGATTGAGCTGCCAATATGCGGAACAAGTTATAAAAAGATGTTTCATCTTTCACACCCGACTCCATAACATCACGTTTTATATAAGCGTTTTTCAATTCATTAAGTCGCTCTACCTTGTCGCTTTTATTATTTTCGGTAATGATAGCAGGATACCCGCCATATATTAAAAATTCTTCAAACTCATTATAGAGTAAATCAATATGTACGGATTTGGCGTTTTTGTTTTTGATAATGCGCTTTATATCGTCCAATAATTCCTCATTATCGTGTAATTTCAAATACTCGTCAAAAGAACAGGTGTATAATTGAAAAATTCGTTTACGTCCTGCTAACGAGTCGTTAAAAGACTTATCCATAAAGAAAGAACTGCTGCCCGTAGCAAATATTTTTACTTGTTGATTATGCTCGTCATACAATAGTTTCAAGAAGTTTGAAGGATCGGTTAGATATTGTATTTCGTCTATAAACACATATACTTTTGTGTCTGTTGTCGGCAGGTATGAGAGTAAATGTAGTGGCGACTCATTCAAAGAATTGAGAATGTTTTTATTTTCTAAATTGATAAATAACGTTGGAAGATTTTGTTTTTTACAATGCTCGTCCACTTGTTTAAGCAGTGTTGATTTGCCTGTTTGACGAGTACCTGTTATTATGGCAAACTCTTTTTTGTCTATAAATGCCACTAATTTTTGAAATAGGTTTCGTTTCATACGTTTATAGATTGTTGTAAATATATCATACAGTGAGTATTTTTTACAAATTTAGAAAAATATCCGATAATTTTACCTGTGCAGGGGGTAAAATATCCGATAATTTTACCTGTGTAGGGGGTAAAATATCGGATTTTGGGGCGGGTGGGCTTTGTGGGTGGGTGGCGGGTGGGATGTATCCGCATTGATTCTGGTTTACGGTACGTTTTACCTGAACACAAAATACGGCGAACACGGGCTAATGAAACGACAGGCCAAGGGCAACCATCCGCGATATGTTATCAGCCGCCGGAACTTTGATGAGTACCTACCACTTGAATCAAACAAAGGATCCTCTATCTAACGCTTCATTAGGATTATACCATATTGCATCAATAAAACTTTGTATTTCTTTTACAAACATGGCAATTACATCGGACGAAATGGGATAATCGGCACATTTGCATTTTGAGGTGCTATAGAATGTTGATAGCTTTCAAATCAATTACGAATTACGAACCCAACTATTGTTGTTTTTACCGCTGTTGGGCTTGACTTAATTGCGGTTTATGT